>VGTA01000171.1 GCA_016874875.1 Deltaproteobacteria bacterium
CGTAGCTGTGCCCCAGCGCCACGAGGGGCCGGCCCGGCGCCGCCCGCGCGAGCGCCTCGAGGTGCGCGCGGAGCGCCTCCCCCGCCTCGCGCGGACAGCGGCGCCAGTCCCAGCGCGCGAACCACACGCCCCCCCAGCGCGCCACGCCCTCGTGGAGCGGGTACACCCACTCGTAGCCCTCGCTCTCGTAGCCGTGCGCCATGAGCGCCACCGCCCCCGCCGCCCCCGCGCCCCCCGCCACCTCCCCCGCCGCCGTCACCCAATAAAGCCCCTCCACGCGCGCCATCAGGCGCGCCCCCGCCCCCTTGGGGTCGCTGAGGGGCAGCTCATCGAGGAGAATCCGCGGCGCCTGCGCGCCCGCGCCGCGCCCCTCAGGCGGGGCGGGCGGGGAGGGGGGCGGCGCCTCGAGCGGCGCCCAGAGCAGGGTCAGCGCGAGGGTCAGCGCGAGGGTCAGCGCGAGGGTCAGCGCGAGGGTCAGCGCGAGGGGCGCGCGGGGCGGGGGGCGCACCGCTCAGTCCAGGAGCCACAGCGGCGACGCGCCCGCCGCCAGCAGCGGGTGCCCCGCGGGGGCGAGCACGAAGTAGGCGTAGACGAGCGGGGCGCGGCGGACGATGTAGAGCGCCGCCACCCCCTCCGGCGTCACCCACGAGAGGCGGCGCGCCTCGCGCCCGCGGAGCCACAGGCGCTCGGGCGCCGGCGTGGGGCCCTCCGTGGGGGGCAGGAGGCGGCGCGCGGCCTCAAGGGCGAGGGGGTCGAGGGGGTCGCGCGAGGTGTGCGCCACCGCCACCGCCCCCACCAGCGCCTCCCCCGCCTCGTAGGTGAGGCTGAGCGACGCCTCCCCCACCCCGCCGTCGGGGTGCAGCTCGAGCGCGCCGCCCGCGGGGAGGTCGCGCAGCTCAAAGCGCATCTCGCGGGCGGAGACGCGGAGGCGCTCGCCCTCGACCCGCGTGGCGAGCGGCGCCGCCGACACCCCGAGCGCGAGATTCTGCTCCACCTGCAGCGCCGCCGAGGTGGGGAACGAGGGGTGCGGCGCCGCGCTGAGGACGTAGGCGGCCACGCCGTCGCGCAGGGCGGTGTGGAGGCGATAGCGACGCGGGCGCTCCCCCGCCCCGCGGAGCTCGCTCCAGAGACTCAGCCCCCCCCCGAGCGCGCCCTCACCCTCCGCCACCACCTCCACGCCCGCCCCGAGGTCGCGGCGCAGGGCGGCGAGCGCCTCGCGGTGCGCCTCGGTGAGCCCCCCGCCGCGGCGGGTGAGCGTGAGGCGGCCGCTGAGGTCAAAGGCGGGCGCCTCAAAGGCGAGCGCCGTGAGCGCCGATGCCCCCGAGGGCAGCAGGCGCGCGCGCCACCCCCCCGCCGGCAGGCGCCAGCGGGCGCGCAGGGGCGCGCTGCGGAGCTCGCCGCGGAGCCAAGAGGCGTGCGCGCGGAGGGCGTCGCCGCGCCCCTCGGCGCCCTCGTCGGCGCGGAGCGCCTCGGCGAGCTCCGCCTTGAGGGCCGCCGCGCGCGCCTCGCTGAGCGGCGAGAGGGCGCCGAGCCCCTCCGCGAGGCGCGCCCAGGCCTGCTCCTCCTGCCCGCGGACGCACCACGCCAAGACCTGCAGCGCCCGCCCCCCCTCCACGCGCGTGTGGAGCAGGTAGCTGAAGGGCGTGGAGGGGCGATCGAGCGCCTCAAAGGCGGCGGGGGCGCCGAGGAGGGGCAGCGCGAGGCGCGCGGCGCTGGGGTCGGCCACCAGCTCGAGCTCCTCGAGCGCGTCGCCCCGCGCCCACGCCGCGCACCCCTCCGGCGTGGGCGCGGCGCAGCGAGACGAGCGCACGAGCAGCGAGAGCCCCACGTCGGCGCGCGAGAGGCCGAGCTCCGCGCTGGCGTTGAGGGCGCGCGCCGCCTCCCCCACCTGCGCCTCCCAGCCCGGCGGGGGCGTGAGCGACACCCGCGCCCGCCAGCTCTCGGCGCGCCCCGCGCGTGCGCGCCACGTGAGCTCCTGGCCGTCGGCGAGCGCGCGCGGCGCGGCGGCGGCGCCGCGGACGGGGCCCGCGAGCAGGTCCACCGCCCGCGCGAACACCTCCAGACTCTCCGCCGTCACCTCCCCCACCTTGCCGCCGGCGCTCACCTGGAAGGCGAACCCATCGCGCAGGAGCACATAGCTGAGGTAGCGCGAGCGCGCGCCCTGCTCGGTGTCGCCCGAGTAGACCAGGCGGAGCGCCTCGTGCCCTTGATAAGTGAGCGCCTCCGCCACCTCCACCGTCACCTCGCCGAGCGGGCTGCTCTGGATGAGCGCCTGCGCGTACTCCTCGAGCCCGAGCCCGCGCGCCGGCTCCATGAGCACAAAGCCAAAGCTCTTGCCCGGCTCCACCGCCCCCGCCACCGCGATCGGCGAGAGGCGCGCCGCCTCCTCGGCGCTCAGCAGGCGCCAGTGCGGCGCGGGCGCGCGCAGGCGAAAGGCGAGGTCCTCGCGCGTGACCGCGCGGGCGCCAGCGGGCGCGGCGGGCGCAGCGGGCGCGGCGGGCGCGGCGGGCGCGGCGGCGGGCGCGGCGGCGGGCGCGGCGGCGGGCTGCGCGTGGGCGGCTGCGTGGAGGGCGGCGGGCAGCGAGAGCGCAGACAGCGAGCGCGCAAGCAGCGCGCGCGCAGGCAGGAGCGCGCCCACCGCTTAAGCCTTGCGCGCGGGCGCGGGCGCGGGCGCGGACGACGCCCGGAGCTCCTCAAAGCACGTCGCGATCGCCTTCGCCGCCTCCTCGATCTCCGCCTCGCCGCCCGCCAGATAGAGGCGCCCGTACGCCCCAAACGTCATCACCTCGAGCAGCCGCACGCGCGCCGCCTTCTCCGCCTCGTTGGCCGCGATGCATGCGTAGCCGGCGGGCTCGCACTCAAAGAAGTAGAGCGCGTCGCCCTCCGCGCACATGTCGCCGTGGCGCATCTTGTTGAGCAGCATCGCCTGGTGCCCGTCGAGGCCGGTGATGATCTGGCTGGTGTGAATCTGCGGCGCCTGGCGATCGGCGATGGACAGCCCAAAGTGCTCTAAGATCGCGTCCCCCGCCGCCCGGATCTGCCCCTGGTCGGCGCTCTGGAGCTGCAGAACGCCAAACGCGCGCTCCACGATCATCATGCCCGGCGTCACCGCCGCGTGCTTGAGCGCCACGTCGGTGATCACGTTCACCGAGAGCCCCGGCGCGATCTCCACGAACAGCGCCGCCTCCCCCTCCAGCGGCAGGTAGCCGGGCGCCACGGTCTGCAGGAAGCCCGTGAGCTGCGGTTGGAGGATGTCGATGTAGGTGAAGGTGCGGAGTTCGATCATCGAGGCGGCTCGCGTGTGGGCTTGAGGGGCTTGAGGGGCGGGGGGGCGGATGTGCTATCGTGCGCCTCGACAATCTAGAGCCGAGGCAGACGAAAATCAATGCGCGCGCGCCCCCCGCGCGCCCCGCGAGGAGCCCCCATGAGCCCCCCCCCCCACAAGATCAGCGCCAAGGAGCTCGCGCTCCACCCGCTCAAGGCCCTCGCCCCGCTCCTCGCCCCCGACGCGCCCGAGGGCGGGGGCGGGCGCGTGGCGCGGATGAGCGTGGAGGGCGCCGCCGGCCTCGCCCTCCGCGGCCCCGAGGAGGTGGAGGAGCTCCTCAGCGCCCGCGCCCTCAAGGTGAGTTTCGCGCCCTGGGGCGATGGCGGCCAGCGCTGGGGCGCCAAGGGGCTCGCCCTCCACCCCGCCGGCGTCCGCCTCCGCCCGCCCGGGCGCGCCCACGACGCCCTGCGCGCCGCTGGCCCCGCCCTCTTCTACGCGCGCTGGCTCCCCTGGATCAGCCAAGCGCTCACCAGCGCCGCCGAGGAGGCGGCCGCCGCCCCAGCCCCCGTGGCGCTCTACCCCGCCCTGCGGCGCGCGGCGCTCAGCGTGGTGGCCAGGACCCTCTGCGCGGAGCTCCCCGGGGAGGCGCTCGACGCCCTCACGCCCCACCTCGAGACCCTCGACACCTCCTACGCCCGCCTCCTCTTCACGGGCCGCGGGAGTCGCCCCGCCTGGCTCCCCGGCAGCGAGCACAAGCGCGTGGCGGGCGCCCTCACGCAGCTTGAGCACGCCCTCCGCCCGCTGATTCGGGCGCGAATCGGCGGCACCGTGGACGCTGACGACCTGCTCACGCGGTGGGTGGACGCCGAGTCGAGGGACGGGCGGCGCCCCACCGAGGGCGACGTCCTCAGCGAGGCCCTCGCGCTCCTCATGATGGGCTACACGTCGCTGCCCAAACTGGTCTTTGGCGCCGCCTGCCAAGTCCACCCCAAGGGGCAGCTCGAGCTCCTCGAGCGCCTCCGCCGCGAGCGCGAGCAGGCGCTCGCCCCCCCCAGCGCCACGCCGGTCTCCGCGGCCGGCGACCCCCTCAAGGCGCGCCCCACGCCGCAGAGCGCCCCCCTGCGCGCCCTCCTCCCTCTCAACGCCCTCGTCGCCCGAGAGGCGCTGCGCCTCTACCCGCCCGCCTGGCTCGTCACCTACGCCGCGCGCGGCGCCGGCGCGCTCGGGGGCGTGGACGCGCAGGAGGGCGCGGCGCTGTGGGCCTCGCCGTGGGCGCTGCAGCGCGACCCGAGGCGCTTTCGCGAGGCCGAGCGCTTTTGGCCGCAGCGGTGGGCCGGGCAGCTCTCCGCCGAGCTCCCCAAGGCCTCCTTCGCCCCCTTTGGCTTTGAGGGCCCCCCGAGCATCAGCGAGCAGCTCTGCGAGGAGCTCCTGCAGCGCTTCCTGATGGTCTGGTTCTCGGGCTTCGAGGCGCTCGACCCGCCGGAGCACATCGACTGGGCGCTCAGCCTCTGCCTGCGCCCCACCACCGAGGTGCGCTGGGGCCTGCAGGCGCAGGGGGGCGGGGGGGGGGCGGAGGGCTGAGCGGGGGCGCCCTCAGCGCAGGCGCGCCTCAAAGAGCTCGCGCACCCGCGGCGGGAGCGGCGGGCCCTTGTCGCCCCGCTCGCCCCCGCCCTCCGCCGCGCGCGCCTCGGGCTTGTTCTTGTCTAAGATGAAGCGAAAGAAGCCCGCGTCCACGTCCGCGAGGCGCAGCCCCGTGTGGCGCTTGGTGCCGAGCAGCAGCTCCCCCGTCCTGCGGTCGTGATAGAGCCAGTTGCCGTACTCGCGGTACTCCTCATCGAGCAGCGGGCGCAGGCGCGCCTCCTCGCGCGTGATCTCCTCCACCGTGGGCGGCAGGTAGCCGTCGCGGAAGAGGCGCCCGAGGAGCAGCCCCGTGGCGTGGGCGTCGGAGAGCGCGTCGTGCGCCCGCAGGGGGATCTGGAAGCGCGCCGCGATGTCCGACAGCTTGCGGCTCGGCTCGTGGCGGAGGTGCCACTTGACGAACGTGAACACGTCGATGGCGGGGCGCTGCAGCACGCTCCACGCCGCGCCGGCGCGGCGGAGCTCCGCCTCAAAGAGGGGCAGGTCGTAGGAGATGAGGTTGTAGCCCACGAGCACAGGCGGCGGCCCGGCGAACACGGCGCCGCTGAAGTGCGCCTCGAGGCGCTCGAGGAGCTGCGCGAGGCGCGGCGCCTCGCGCACGTGCTCGTCGGTGACGCCGTGCACCGCCGCCGCGCCGGGCGGAATCGGCACGCCGGGGTGGATGAGCTGCTGGTGCTTTTGGAGGTGACGGCCGCCCCGAAAGTAAGAGACCCCGAGCTGGACGACGCGGTCCTCTTGGGGATTGACCCCCGTCGTCTCAAGGTCAAAGCACATCAGCAGCGCGTCTTCGAGTCGCGTCACGTCACATCCCCTCCACGGCGGCGTCGCTCGCCTGCCCGCCGCCCTGCGGGCGCTGGTACACGTCAAAGCTCACCCCCACGCTGATGCCCGCCTGCCACACCCACTCGCTCTTGAGGCGAAAGAAGCCCAGGCCGCCACTCTCTGAGAGCGAGAGCTGAGGCTCGATGACGTCGTTGAGCGTGTCGCGGGGGGCCGGGTTAAAGACGCCATAGAGGCGGACGGGGAGGCGCAGGCGGGGGCCGAGGAGGGCGTCGAAGCCGAGGCCAAAGATCCACGCGCGGTAGCTGTCGGCGCGCGCGTCGCTGTAGCCGGTGCCGGGGGGCGCCTGGAGGGCGGTGCCCGAGACGCTCACCCAGTCCACGCCGCCAAAGAGCGAGGGGCGCACGAGGGCGGTCGGCAGCTCCGCGCGCAGCGTGAGGGGCACGTGGTGGGTAGTCTGGCTCAGCGAGAGCGCCTGCCCGTTGATCTTGCCCTCGGCGGCGTCAACGCTGTGGGTGTAGCCCACCGACAGCCCCAGCGCGCGCCACGCCACCTCCACCGACGCCGCGCCGGCGCCCCCCACCCCGCCGTACCCCGAGTAGGGGACATCCAACAGGATCCCAAGTTGTTGGTAGTACTCAGACTTTGGCTTGCTGATAAAGGATCCCTGCACGGCGACGGCGGCGCCCACCGCGACGCGGAGCTCGTGGAGGGCGCTGAGGGGGGCGCTGAGGGGGGCGCGCTCGGGGGCGCCCGGCGACGCAGCGCTCTGCGCGCTCGCGGGGCGCGGGGCGGCGGGGAGCGCGAGGGCGAGCAGCGCGCAGAGCGCTCGGCGGGGGGCGGTGGGGCATAGCGGGACTCACGGCTGCGCCCCCCGCGCGAGGGGGGACTGTTAGAATGTTTGACGAAGATGTAGAAATGTTTATTTTGAAGCGCCGCAATGCGCCTCGCTTCGCGCGCAGCGTACGGGAGTACACGCTACACGCTGGTGCTCTCTGCGCTCAAGCCCCAAAGGCGCTCAAATCGGCGCCGCTGCGCAGAGAAGTTGTAGAAAGAGGCGAAGCGTCATGGGTATCCTCCACAAGATATTGGGCAGACGCACGCCTCCCCAAGAC
>VGTA01000172.1 GCA_016874875.1 Deltaproteobacteria bacterium
GGTGGGGGCGGGGGAGGCGGGGGCGAGGGCGGGGGAGGCGGGAGCGGGGGAGGCGGGGGTGGGCGCCGCGCGCGCGCTCCGCCTGCGCGCCCGCGCCCTCACGCACTTCAGCCCCCGCGTGGACTCCTTTGAGGCCACGCGCGCCTGGGAGGCGGTGCTCGCGCAGCGCCCGGCGGACGGCGAGGCCGCCCTGGCGCTCGTGGAGCTCTACGCGTCCACGGGGCGGCGGGCGGCGCTGCTCGACCTCCTCGAGGGCGCGGAGCGCGCGTGTGAGCGCGAGGAGCTGTGTCGGGTGGTGGTGCGCGGCGCGCAGGCGCTCGAGGCGCGCTTTGAGGACTACGCGGGCGCGGCGCGCCGCTGGCGCCTCGTGCTCGACCGCGTCCCCTGCCGCGCTGAGCAGGCGCTCGCCGCCCTCGCCCGCCTCGCGCGCAAGGGCGGCCTGTGGCTAGACCTCTACGAGGCGCTGGGCGCGCGCGTGGAGCGCGCCGAGGGGCACGGGGAGCGCGCGCGCGCCCTCACCGAGCAGGCCGCCCTCTGCGCCGGCCCCCTCACGCGCTGGGAGCTCGCCCTCGAGGCGCTCGGCGGGCTCGAGCGCCTCCGCCCGCACAGCGCGGAGGTGCGCGCGCTCTATGAGGACGTGGTGCCGCCGCTCGGGGCCTGGGAGGCGGCGGCGGCGCGCTGGCGGGCGTGGGCGGAGACCGACCGCGTGGGCGCGGCGCGCGCGGAGCGCCTCGCGCGGGTGGCCGACCTCTACGAGCGCCGCCTCTCGCGCCCCGAGGACGCGCGCTACCTCTACCAGCTCGCCCTCGGGCAGAGCGCGGGCGCGCGCGCCGAGGCGCTCGCCGCCGACCTCGCGCGCCTCGATGACCGCCTCGCGCAGAGCACGGCGCCGATTCCGGGGCCGGGGGGGGTGGGGTGAGGCCGGCGCGCCTCGCGGGCGCGGCCGCGCGGCGCGCCGCCCCCGCCGCCCCCGCCGCCCTCGCCGCCCTCGCCGCCCTCTCCGGGCTGTGGTCCTGCTACACCCCGCCCTCGCTCAACCCCGCCGACACCTGCCACCCCGCCGAGCCCGCGTGCGCCGCCCTCGACTTTGACGGCGACGGCGCGCCCAACGGCGTCGACGACTTCCCCCTCGACGCCGCCTGCGCCGCCCGCGGCCCCCTCCACTGCGCCGCCTGCGGCCACGCCTGCGCCGCCGGGGAGCGGTGCGCGGAGGGGGCGTGCGCGCCCACGCCGCCGGAGGTGTGCGACGGCGCCGACAACGACGGCGACGCGCGGGTGGACGAGGGGCTCTCGCCGCCCCGCGCGCCCCGCTGGCGTGGGGTGTGCGCGGGCCTCACGCGCTCGTGCGCCGGCGCCGCCGGGTGGGCGTCGCCGCGCTACGAGGACCTCTCGGGCTATGAGGAGGACGAGCGCGCCTGCGACGGCCTCGACAACGACTGTGACGGGCTCACCGACGAGCGCCTCGCCGCCCCCCTCGGCCCAGAGCAGCGCGGCGTCTGCGCCGGCGCCCTGCTCGCCTGCGCCGGGGCGGCGGGCTGGGCGCCGGTGAGTCTGGCGGGGCGCGAGGGCTACGAGCGCGAGGAGCGCGCCTGCGACGGCCTCGACAACGACTGTGACGGCGCGACCGACGAGCGCCTCAGCGGCGCCTCGTGCGCCACGGGGCGCCCCGGGCGCTGCGCGGCGGGGGAGGCGCGCTGCGAGGGCGGCGCCCTCACCTGCGCGCCGCTCACGCCGGCGCGCGAGGAGCGCTGCGACGGCGCCGATGACGACTGCGACGGCCTCGTGGACGAGCGCCTCGACGCGCCGCCGGTGGCGGGGGCGCGCGGCGTCTGCGCGCTTCGCCCTCAGCGCTGCGAGGGCGAGGGGGGCTGGCGCCCGTCTCCCGCCGAGGAGGCCGCGGGCTACGAGGCGGAGGAGGGGCGCTGCGACGGGCTCGACAACGACTGCGACGGGCGGGTGGACGAGGGGCCGCCGAGCCGCGGGGCGTGCGAGGTGGCGGGCGCGCTCGGCGAGTGCGCGCGCGGGGAGCGCCGCTGCGCGGGGGGGGCGGAGGCGTGCGCCCCGCTGGCCGCCCCCGCCCCCGAGCTGTGCAACGGGCTCGACGACGACTGCGACGGCGGGGTGGACGAGGCGCTCGGGCGCGGCGCCCCCCTCAGCCCCGAGCAGCGCGGCGTGTGCGCCGGGGCGCGCGCGCTCTGCGAGGGCGCCGCTGGCTGGCGCCCCCTCGACCTCCGCCGCGTGCCGGGGTATGAGGAGCGCGAGGAGTCCTGCGACGGGCTCGACAACGACTGCGACGGGCTCGCCGACGAGGGGCTCGGCGGCGCCCCCTGCGAGGAGGGGGCGGTGGGGGTGTGCCGCGCGGGGGTGGAGGCCTGCGTGGGCGGCCAGCGCTACTGCCAGACTCCCCCCCCCAGCGCGGAGGTGTGCAACGGGCTCGACGACGACTGCGACGGCGCCGTGGACGAGCGCCTCGCGCCGCCCGCCGCCGCCCTCTCGCGCGGGGTGTGCGCGGGGCGCGCGCAGGTGTGCCGGGGGGCGCGCGGCTGGGAGGACCCGCCCCCCCCCTCCACCGCCTATGAGCCAGAGGCGGCGGGGGGCGAGCGCTCCTGTGACGGGCTCGACAACGACTGCGACGGCCTCACCGACGAGGCGCTGCGCGGCCCCCTCGCCCTCGAGCAGCGCGGCGCGTGCGCGGGGGCGCGGCAGGAGTGCGCGGGGGCGGGCGGGTGGCGCGAGCCGGCGCGCCCCTCCCCCGCCGCGGCCTACGAGGCGGAGGAGGTGACCTGCGACGGGCTCGACAACGACTGCGACGGCCTCGCCGACGAGGCGGGGGCGGGGGTCGATGACGCGCAGCCCTGCCTCAGCCCCCTGCCCGGCGCCTGCGCGCAGGGGGCGTGGGCGTGCGTGGCGGGCGCGCGCGAGTGCGCTCCCCTGCGCGCGCCGGCGCTCGAGCGGTGCGACGGGCGCGACGACGACTGCGACGGCGCCGTGGACGAGGTGGGCGGCGCGGGCGGCGAGCCCCCCCTCGGCGGCGAGGCGTGCGCGGTGGGCGTGGGCCGCTGCCTGCGCGCCGCCCTCACGCGCTGCCTCCCCGACGGCGCCGGCGGGGTGGCCCTGCGCTGCGACGGCGAGCCGCTCCCCCCGCGCGACGAGCGCTGCGACGGGGTGGACGACGACTGCGACGGCGCCGTGGACGAGGGCGCGAGCGCGGCGGGGCTGGGCTGCGCGGCGGGGCTGGGCGCCTGCCGGCGGGCGGGGGTGTGGCGCTGCGAGGGCGGGGCGCTGCGCTGCGACGCCGCCGCCGCCCCCCCGGCCCCCGAGCGCTGCGACGACCTCGACAACGACTGCGACGGCCTCACCGACGAGGCGTTCTTCCAGCTCGGCGGGCAGTGCGTGGCGGGGGTGGGGCAGTGCGAGGTGCGCGGGCTGTGGGGCTGCGACGCCTTCGGCGGCCTCGCCTGCGGCGCCGGCCCGCGCGCCCCCGCCGCCGAGGTGTGCGACGGGCTCGACAACGACTGCGACGGGCGCAGCGACGAGCACGCGCGCGCCGAGCGCTGCGACGGGCTCGACAACGACTGCGACGCCGCCGTCGACGAGGCGCTCGGCCCCGAGGTGTGCGACGGCGCCGACAACGACTGCGACTCAGCCGTGGACGAGAGTCCCTGCGCGCCCTGCGCCCTCGGCGGGCTCTGCCCGGCGCTCCCGTGGGCGCGGCTGCCCGCGGGCGATTTCCTGATGGGCGGAGACGCCCCCGAGGCGCAGCCGGCGCGCGTGGTCACGCTGCGCGCCTTTGAGCTCAGCCAGGAGGTCACCGTGGCGCAGTACGCCTCGTGCGTGGCGGCGGGGGCCTGCGCCGAGGCGCTCACGGGCGGCGACTGCAGCGCGGGGCGCCCCGAGCGGGCGGCGCACCCCATCAACTGTGTCACCTGGGGGCAGGCCATGGATTTCGCCTACTGGGTGGGCGCGCGCCTGCCGAGCGAGGCGCAGTGGGAGTACGCCGCCCGCGCCGCCGGGCGCGCGCAGCCCGCCCCCTGGGGCGCCGCCCCCCCCTCCTGCGCCTACGCCCGCCTCTGGGACGCCGCCGGCCTCGGCTGCGGCGAGCTGTCGTCGGCGCCGGTCTGCGACGCGCGCTACGCGGCGGGGCGCAGCCCGCAGGGGGCGTGCGACCTGCTCGGCAACGTGTCGGAGTGGCTCTGGGACAGCTACCTCGACGGCTACCTCGACGCGCCCCTCACCGAGGCGCCGCGCTGCGGGGCGGCGGGGTGCGTGCCCGAGGGGGAGAAGGGGGTGCGGGGGGGCGGCTGGCGCGCCCCGGCGTCGTCGGTGGGGGCGACGCGGCGGGGGCGGGCGATTCACTCGCTGCGGCTGTCGGATCTGGGCTTCCGGGTGGCGCGGTTTGGTCCTTAAAAAATGTTGACATGAATCTAGTACTTTTAGTATTGATATGTGGTGTCAACATTAATGGTCTCACATTGATTTTGGAGAAATTAAAATGAAAATAAAAAAAATGCTGATTTGTTCTATCTGGGCAACTATTGGATGTAGTCCATCTGAAGATGGGACGAGTGCCGTTGATGTTGCTGTTGAATGCGTAAAAAGTGAATTAGCAGGCCTTTGCCCACTCGGTACGTCACCACGCCTAAGTTCTTCTGCTGATTCTTCTTGTGATCAAGCAACTAATTTTGAAGCACAAGGTAGTAGTATGAATGTTAATTCATCCATTTCAGGTTCTGGGAGCAATAATATAGTTTGCATTGGTTCGGGTGAATGCCTAATCGCATGTGACATTGTAGTGACCTGCGAGAATGGATATAAAACCTTCTCCGCGATGAGAATTGAGTGTAACTAAAGTGAATAAAAATATTCAAAAATACGCATTCTTTGTCAAAGCTTTGTTAATTATTAATTTCGGATGTCAAACAGATGATATCAAGAACAACGACATAGAAGATGTGATTCAAGTTGCGTCCACTTGCGCACAGATCGATTTTCAAGAAATCTGTCCATTAAATACATCTCTGCGGGCAAATTCATCTGTTGAGCGGGAATGTGAACGCGATGGTGTTATTCAAGGGAATTCGATATGTAAAACATCAGGCGCATGTAGTGTTCAATGCGATATTACACTTGAATGTGATGGTAGTTTTGTTGTTACCCAAGAATCTGTGATTTGTGTCGACGACGCTGTTGTGTCAGATTGCTCTAATATCGGTTTAGACCTTAACATGATATGCCCTGAAAATTCCACTCCTGTCGTAAACTCAATGGGACTTAATTCTTGTAACATGATGGAACGTGAAGATATTGTGTGCATATCAGTTGGTCAATGCACTGTTGAATGCACGCCTTCTTGTGAATACGGATTAAAATCCATTGAAGATATGATTATTATTTGTAATCAGCCCCCTGCATGCGGTAATAACATATGTGAAGGCATAGAGGGGGATGTTGATTCTGAAATTTATTGTCAACAAGATTGCAATCCAGTTTGTGAAACTAATTCTAGAAAGTGCAATTCAGACACTCTATTAACTTGCACAGAATCTCGCATTTGGGATGATGGCGTCATTTGTCCAGATGGTCAATATTGTCGTGGCTCAGAGCCAAATGCCTCTTGCGTATCAATTACAGACGAAGTGTGTGATGGAATCGATAATGATTTTGACGACAGGGTAGACGAAGAACTGACAAGGCCCTTTGAACGTCAATTGGATATCTGTCGTGGGGCAACTCAAACCTGTGTTGATGGACAGTGGTCTGAACCAGTCGCTCCAGGAAACGCCTTATTTGAACGTTTCTATGAGTCTGTTGAGGTTTCATGTGACCAGGTCGATAATGATTGTAATGGAAACACTGATATAAATGATGCACGGCAATCACTTTGCTGTCAAAATCCATCTTGTACTGGAGTTGAATGGGTTTCTATCCCCGGGGGGACTTTTAATATGGGATCAAATGATCAAGATATGTTTACTGATCGCGAACGTCCTGTGCGTCAAGTGTCTGTACCCGCGTTTGAAATAATGAAAAGTGAGGTAACAACTGCCCATTACAGAGCATGTGTAGCCTCTGGCAACTGCCCCAATCCAGAAGAGGGGGGTGGCATGAGTAACTTTTACCAAACGCGAGACGCCGATCGAACTGTTGAAAATTTGCCGATGAATCTTGTTAGCTGGACAGAAGCTCGTACATTTTGTCAGTGGATGGGTGGAGATCTGCCTTCTGAGGCGCAATGGGAATATACTGCACGTCGAGTAACCAATGGAATATTTCCTTGGCAAGGCACATCTGATACACTTTCTTGCAATCGAGCCCATTATTTAGGTTGCGCTGATTACATATACACTATTAATGTATGCACTAAACCTGCCGGAAATTCAACAGACGGAGTCTGTGACTTGATCGGAAATGTTGCAGAATGGACGCGGGATGATTACGTCAGATCATATAGCGAATTGCCTACAAATGGTTCGGCATATTGCGCACGTGAATCTTGCATCCCTGATGGAATATCATACAAATCTGTTCGCGGTGGCAGTGGCAATTCAAATGGAAATTCATTCTTTCTTGAATTTAGATTAATCACGTCGATTGGTAGGAATAGTTACTACTTAACGCAGCGTGAGTCTAGCATAGGGTTCCGCTGTGTAAAATAATTGTTTGGTTACTACCAAATTAGCGTTAGGAGGCGTCACTGAGGAGGCGTCACGTCGCCACCCACACCGCCCCCCTCGGGCAGCTCCCCGCGCACTCCCCGCAGCCCACGCACGCCTCATGCACCACCACCGCGCCGCGC
>VGTA01000173.1 GCA_016874875.1 Deltaproteobacteria bacterium
GCCCCCTGCGCCCCCTGCGCCCCCTGCGCCCCCTGCGCCCCCTGCGCCGCCCCCTGCGCCCCCTGCGCCGCCCCCTGCGCCGCCCCCTGCGCCCCCGCGAGCGCCGCCCCCTGCGCCCCCCCCTGCGCCCCCGCTCGGGCGGCCCCCGGGCGCGGGAAGGAGACGCGCACCTTGCCCGCCACCTCCGTCACCTTGACCTCCGCGAGCCACTGCTCGGGGACCCGGCGCAGGAAGCGGGTGCGAATCTGCACCACCTCGCTGGGGCTCTCCGTGCGCTTGCGCAGGAGGATGCCCTTGATCCAGGGGTCATGCTTGGTGGTGGTGAAGGGCATGAGCCACCGCTTGGCGCCCATCGAGGCGCCGCTGATCTCCACCACGTGGAGCGGCATGTCGCCGTTGGTCTCGCGGAGGCCGTGCTCCACCGCGCTCGCGCTCAGGGGCGCCCCGTCGGCGTTGGCGATCTCAAAGGAGAGGACGCCGTCTTGGTCCGAGAAGGTGACCTCAACGGGCGCCGCGAGGGCGCCGCGCGGGGGCAGCGCCGCGAGCGCGAGCGGGAGCGCGATGAGCGAGAGCTGAGCGGCGAGGCGTGAGCGGAGAGACATGGGGCGTGCCTAGAGAGCGAGCGGGGAGGGGGGGCGGGGGGCGTCGAGGGCGGCGGTCAGCGGAGGCGGCGAGGGGGGCGTGGGGGGGGCGCGGAGGCGCCGAGGCGGCGCGGAGGCGCTCCACGGGGCCCCCGCGGCGCCCTCGCGCGCTCCGCGCGTCACCGCCTGGGTCACCGCCTGGGTCACCGGCGTGGTCGCCGAGCGCTCTCGAGAGCGCCCTCCTGAGCGTTCTCCTGAGCGCCGTCTCCGTGATCGTCTCCGTGGTCGCCTCCGTGGTCGCCTCCGTAGTCGCCTCAGTGGTCGCGGAGGCGGAGAGCGCGCTCGGTGGGAGAGATGACCTCCGTGAGGCGGACGCCGAACTTGTCGTTGATCACCACGGCCTCGCCGCGGGCGATCACCTTGTCGTTGACCACCACGTCGAGCGACTCACCGGCGAGCTTGTTGAGCTCAATGATGGAGTTGACGTCGAGGTTGAGCAGGTCACGGATGAGCATGCGGGTGTTGCCGAGCACCACCGAGACCTCGAGCTTCACGTCATAGAGAAAGTCAATACTTCTGCCGTTCATAGGTGCTCTTTTCGCGTTCGCGGTTGTGCGTCTGAGTCTGGGCGCGCTGAGGGGGGCGCGGTTACTTGTGCGACTTGTTGGGCTCTGGGGCGGGGGGCTTGACGATCGAGTCGATCACCTTCACCGAGATGACCCCCGAGCGCTCCACGGGCTCCACGAGGTACTTCTCAGCGCCCTCCACGCGGAGGCGCAGGGGCGTGTTCTGATTCTGGTGCAGCATGAGCACGTCGCCCACCGCGAGGTCGAGCATCTGCTCCACGGTGAGCTGCGCCCGCCCGAGCAGGACGTCGATCTCCACCTCGGAGTCTTGGAGCTGGTACTCGATCTGCTCATACCAGCTGATCGACACGTCATCGTCCTCGCTCTGGATGCCCGAGGTGAGGTGGTGGCGGATCGGCTCCACGGTGCTGTAGGGGATCACGATCTGGATGACGCCGCGGAGGTTCTCCATCTCGAGCTCAAAGCTCGTCACCAGCACCACGTCGCTGAGGGGGACCACCGTCAAGAACTGCGGGTTGGTCTCCGTGCGCAGGTACTCGCTGGTGATCTGGTAGACCGGCTGCCAGCAGCGCTCGTACTCCTCGAGCACAAAGTTCATCAGCCGACGGATGATCATCAGCTCAATCGCCGTGTACTCGCGCCCCTCGAGCTTCTCCTTGGGGTTGGTGACGCCGCCGAAGAAGTTGTTGAGGAAGGCGTAGATGAGCTTCGCCTCAATCGTGACGATGCACGAGCCGCGCAGCGGCTGAAAGCGCACGATGTTGAGGCTGGTGGGCAAGGACAGGTAGGTGAGGAACTCACCATACTTCATGAGGGTGGTGTTCTCCACCGACACCTGCATGACCTTGCGGATGCTGTTGGAGAGGGTGATGCGCAGCTGACGCGCGAAACGGTCATTGATGATATCGAGGGTGGGCAGGCGTCCGCGGATGATGCGGTCCTGGCTGAGCAGATCATACTTGATCGCCCCCGACCCCGCGCCCGAGTTGTCGCCGAGCATCTTCTCGGCCTGCGCGGCGCTGATCTTCCCTTCGTCCACAGCGGAGAGGAGGGAGTCGATGTCTTCCTTGGAGAGATTCTGCTCAGACATGGTTGGGTGCCTTCGGTGGGGGCCTTACTCTACGATCCAGTCATTGGGCCAGACGTTCACGACCTTGCCCGTCTTGGAGGCGAGCATCGCGTCAGCGTTGCGCGCCATGCTGCTGCGCACCAACTCCATCTGCTCTGAGCCGATCACCTCCTCTGGGCGCCGAGAGGAGAGGAGCTTGTGGAGGCTGTAGCGGATGGGGACGATCTTTGACTCCGCCTCGCGCTGCGTCTCTGGCGAGTCGACCTCGAGCGAGAGGCTCGTCTGGAGTCGATAGTCGCGCCCATCAGCGCCGCGGAGGTTGACGCGAATCACGCCGAGGTCTACCAGCGGCCCCATCGCCGTCGAGTCGACCTCCTCAGCGGTGAGCTTGGCGTTATTCTTGGCGAGGTTGGCCTCCTCTTTCTGTTTTTCCTCGAGCTTCCCGCTCACGGCCTTGATCTGCTCAGCGTTCATAAACACAAAGAAGCCTAGGGCGCCGGTCGCGAGAATATTGAGGAGCATCAGGACCATCGTCAGACGCCCCCCGCCCCCTCCGCTCTGCTCCGAGACGGTCTCATCGGCCATGTTCTCTCCTTAGCGATGATGAATGATGATGCATGTTGTGAGTGATGTGGATGATGTGGGTGATGTGCGTGACGCGTGTGGTGATGAGAGCGCTGCGCGGCGCCGCCCGCCATGGTGTGCGGGGCGGGCGCGGCGGGGACGACGGGCGTCGCTCGCTGAGCGCGGGGGGGGGGCGCGGGGGAGCCGCGGAGCGCGTCAGCGGGCGCCCTGGTCGGCGCCTTGGTCAACGCCTTGGTCAGCGCCTTGGTCAGCGCCCTAGTCAGCGCCCTAGTCAGCGCCCTGATCAGCGGATGAGCTGGAAGACCTCTTGCATGAGTCCATCGGCGGTCTGGATGGTGCGGGAGTTGGCCTGGAAGGCGCGCTGGTACGAGATGAGGTCGATGAACTCGTCGGAGAGCTCCACGTTGGACGCCTCCAGCGAGCCGCTCACCACCCCGCCGCGGGCGCCGGTGCGGGGGGCGCCGATGATGGGCTCGCCGCTCGCCTCGCTCTGCGTGAAGTTGTTGCCGCCGTTGCCGATGAGCGCCGTGGGGTCGTTGAAGGTGACGAGGGCCACCTGCCCGAGGATCTGGCTGTGGCCGTTGTTGTAGGCGCCGATCACGAAGCCGTTGCCGTCCACCGAGATGTTCTGCAGCACGCCGGTGCCGTAGCCGTCCTGCGAGATGTTGTCGAGGGAGCTCTCGCGGACCTCGCCCCACAGCGTTGTGCCCGCGCGGCCCGTGGCGCTCTCCACGGGGACCAGCTCGCCGGCGGCGCTCAGGGCGGCGTCGTTGAGGGCGTCGCCGAAGTCGAAGCTGATGTTGCCGGCGGCGGCGTCGAGCCAGGGTACGTTGACGTCGTTGGTGAGCGAGCGGGAGAGCTGGCCGCTCTCGTTAAAGACGAGGGTGCCGAGGTTGAACTCCTGGAAGTCACCGGGGGCGCCGCCGGTCAGCTCGCCCGCGGGCACCACGGCGTGGAACTCCCACACCGCGCTCTCGTTCTCGCCCGGGTTGACGCCCGTGGCGAGGGTGAGGCCCGTCTCGGCGTTCACCTCGGCGGGGTCGCGGCGCGTGCCAAAGACCTCCACGGAGTGGGGGTTGCCGAGGCTGTCGTAGAGCACCACGGTGGTGCGGAAGTTGCTCGACGCGTCGCGAGAGGCCTCGTCGGTGTTGTCAAAGCCGCCGGTCACGATCTGGTCGTTGGGGTTGAGGTTCATGCTCAGCGACACGTCGCTGCTCGCCTGGGGGGCGAGGTTGGTGTTCTGAATCTGCATGTCGGTGAGCACGCCCGAGAGCTGCCCGTCGACGCCGGCGTTGTAGCCCTGCACGCGGAGGTTGCCCTGCGACACGAGGAAGCCGTCCTTGTCGAAGCGGAACTGCCCGGCGCGGGTGTACATGTCGGGCGACTGCTGCAGCTTGGGGTCGTTGACCATAAAGAAGCCGTCGCCGTCGATGGCGAGGTCGGTGGGGACGCCGGTGAACTGCAGGGCGCCCTGCGTAAAGAGCTTCTCGATGCGCTCCATCTGCACGCCACGCCCGATCTGACTCGTGCCGTTGCCGCCGACGATGTACTCCTGGAGCATCTCCTTGAAGTGGACGCGGCCGGCCTTGAACCCTACGGTGTTGGTGTTAGCGATGTTGTCGCCCACCACGCTCACGCCCATAGAGGCGGCCTGGAGGCCTGAGTTGCCGGTGTACATAGAGCCGAGTAAGCCAGCCATGATGAACTCCTGTGTGGATGAGATGAGCGGCGGGGGGGGGAGCGCGGGGGGGCGGGGGGGGAGCGCGGCGCGCTCAGCGACCTGTGAGGCTACACATAAAGCAGAATCGGGCGAAAAGCTAGAGCGTTGAGCGCCCTCGGCGGCTGATTTGTCACTCGGGGCGATGAGTCACGCGGGGCGATGAGTCACGCGGGGCGATTCACTGCACCCCTGAGCCGCTAGATGACTTGACCTCAACGACCTCGGTCATGCGGACGCGGCGGTCACCGATCATGAGCTCCGGGTAGCCCTGATCAAAGCGGACGCCCGTCACCTGACCGCGCACGTACGAATCCACCGCCACGGGGGCGTCGTCCTTGGTCGCCTCCACGCTGACGGTGTAGGTGCCCGAGGGGAGCGCGGCGCCCTTGCTGTCGCGGCCGTCCCAGGTAAAGCGCTGCATGCCGTTATCGGCGCGGACGTCGGTCTCATAGACGACCTCGCCGTAGCTGTCGCGGATGGTGAGGGTGGCGGCGTCGGCCTCGCCCTGCAGGTCATAGGCGACCTCGGAGTAGTCGCCGCGCGTGTGGGCGAGCTTGTCGCCGCGCGCCACCACGTCCTGCCCTACAAAGCGCAGCGCCTCTTGGCTGTTGTTGCTCATCTGACCGATGGCGAGAGTCTCGACGCCCTGGTTGAGGGTCATAAGCTGCTCGAGGGTGGAGAACTGCGTGAGCTGCTGCACGTACTGGTCGCTGCTCTGCGGCGACATGGGGTCTTGGTTGCTCACCTGCGCCACGAGGAGCTTGAGGAAGGCCTCCTTGTCGGTGTTGACGCCCTTGTCTGGGGCGGCGCCGGCGTTGGCGTTGGCGACGGAGTTGGCGGAGATCGCGGAGAAGATGTCTGCCATAGTGGTGAATCTTTCGTGAGGAGGCGGAGGGGCGGAGCGGGCGAGGCGGGCGCGGCGGGCGTGGCGGGCGTGGCGGGTGCGGCGGGCTAGACGGTGGCGCGGAAGCGGCCCGGGAGCGGACTCATGCGGGGGGCGGATCGCGGGCGGTGGCGCAGGTCGGGGCGGTCGTCGCTGCCGTAGTCCTCCCCCTCGCGGCGCTCCTGCTCCTGCCCCTGCTGCTGGCGCTGCGCGTCCTGCCACACGGCGGCCTCGGCGAGATTCAGCTCCTGCTCGCGGAGGAGGTGCTTGAGCTGGTCCATGTTCTGAGAGATGAGGTCCATGACCGCCGGCACCTCCGCCGAAAAGAAGACGCGCACGTCCGAGCCCTGCATCTCCACGCGGAGGCGCACGAGGCCGAGCTCCTCGGGGTGGAGGCGCAGCTCAGTGGTCTGCGCCCCGCCGCCCTGCGCGCGGAAGCCGCTGGCCACCTGACGGACGATGCCCTCCTTCTGCGACTCGGTGAGGCGCAGGAGGTTGAGGCTCGGCATCACCTCCTGCGGGCGCACCACCGCCTGCATCGACGCGAGGGCGGGCGCCTGCGCCTGAGGGGCCTGCGGCGCCTGCGCGGCGGCGTCGAGCTGCTGCGCAAAGGCGCTCGCCGCCTGCGGCGTGAGCCCCTGCAGGTGCGCGGGCTGCTGCTCAGCGACCGCCTGCGCCCCCGTCCACGGCGTCAGCGGCAGCTCCGAGGGGAGCTGCGCGTCCTCAAAGCCGTTGAGCAGCGCCATCACGTCCACGGCGGTGAGCGCCTCCGCCGCGGGGGCCTGCTCGAGGAGGCGGCGCGGGTCGAGGGCGACGCCGCCGCCGGCCTCGCCCCGCAGCTCTGCCAGCTGCACGAGGTCCTCCGCAGAGAGCTGGCTCATGAGGCGGAGCGCGCGCGCCACGTCAGCGCCCTGCTGCGCGGCGGCCTGCGCGGCCTGCGCGGCGTCGCTCTGCGCGGCGCCCTCACGGCCCTCCGCGCGGCCCTCCGCGCGGCCCTCCGCGCGGCCCTCCGCGCGGACCTCCGCGCGGCTCTCACCGCGGTCCTCAGCGCGGCCCTCAGCGCGGTCATCGCGCTGCGCCTCGCTAGCGCGCTCCGCTGCCTCCGCGCGCTCGCCGTCGCGCGCCTCGCGCGCCTCCTGCGCCGCGTCGCGCGCCTCTAGGGCAGCATCCCGCGCGGCCCGCGCCTCCTGCGCCGCCTCCTTGGCGGCGCCCTGAGGTCGAACGAGCTGCATCACCTCCGAGAAGGCGCCAGGGCCCTCAAGGGGTGCGCCGCGCTGCGCCGAGAGGTCGGCGGAGGGAGAGAGCTTGGCGGCGGGCTGGATCATAGGGGCGCGCATGTTGGGCTCCGAGAGGGGGGGCGAGGGCAG
>VGTA01000174.1 GCA_016874875.1 Deltaproteobacteria bacterium
GACACAGGCACGGGCGTGGTCACCTACACACCCAACGCCAACTACATCGGCGCTGACACGTTCAACTGCACCATCCGCGACGCCGCCAACGTCACGAGCACCGCGGCGGTGAACATCACGGTGACCAGCGTCAACGACGCCCCCGTGGCGGTGGCGGACACGCTGGCGACCACGCGCAACAACGCGGCGACGGTGAACGTGCTGACCAACGACACCGACGTGGACCTCGCCAACGCGGCGCCCAACGCCGATTCGCTCTCCTTGGTGAGCTGCACCAACCCGTCCAACGGCGCCGTGGCCACAAACGTCAACGGCGACGTGACCTACACGCCCGACAACGGGTTCACGGGGAACGACTCCTTTAACTGCACCATCAAGGACCTCGCGGACGCGCAGAGCACGGCGGCGGTCAGCGTGACGGTCACGGCGCCGTAGCGGTCTCAGCCGGCGGGCAGCTCGACGAGCGTGAGGGCGGGGGCGCCGCGCTCGTCTTCATACCAGCGCAGCTCTTGGCCCCCGGCGCGCTCCGCGCCCGTGAGCAGCGCGAAACCGCCTGCGGGCAGCGCCCCGAGCCGCCAGAGCAGCGCGAGGCGCCGCTCGACGCGCTCCTCGAGGGAGTCGAGGTAGCGGGTGACCTTGCGGTAGGTGTGCTCAAAGTCGATCGCGCCTTGACCCTCTAGGCTGCGCAGCTCCTCGGGGCTGAGCGTCTCGAGCAGGTGCAGGCGGGCGCTCACCTGGTCGTAGAGGCGCGTGACCACGCGCTGCTCCTCGGGGGAGAAGCTCCTCAGCAGGCGGGCGAAGCGGCGCGTGAGCGCGCTCAGGCGCTCGAGGCAGCCCCGCGGCTCGCCCTCGCCGCCCTCGCGCTCCATAAAGAGGCCGTCGGCGTGGGCCAGCAGGTGCAGATTCCTGAGCACCCACAGGGCGGAGTAGTAGTCGATGATGGGGCGCGGGTCGGCGCCGCGCAGGTGCACGCCGCGCCCCACGGGCTGCGCGTGGGGGGCGGCGGGGCGCGGGTCGCTCGGGGCGGGCCCGCGCAGGGGGCGCTCGCTGGGCGCGCCCCCCCCCGCGCCGGGGGCGCGCCACACCAGGGCGGGCAGCTCGGGGGCGCGCGCGAGCCCCTCCGCCGCCGCGCGCCAGGCGCTGAGGGCGCGCTCCCAGTCCTTGTGGGCGGCGCAGGCGCGCTCCACGAGGCGCGCCTCGGCGGGGGCGAACAGGCGCGTGAGGAGCGCGCGCAGCGGCTCCGCCTCGGGGGGGGCCTCCCGGGCCCTCAAGAGGGCGTGGGCGCGGGCGAGCGCGGCGGCGTCTCGCCACGCGAGGTCCTGAATCGCCTCCACCCGCCCCTCCCCAAAGGGCGCCCAGCGGTCCTTGAGGAGCGCGAGGGTGAAGCCGAAGGCGCCAAAGTAGGCGGCGCGCAGGGCGTCATAGCGGGCAGCGTTGGCGTCTTGTGCCTCGCGCGCGCGCTCGGCGCTGAGGCGGTGGGCGCGCAGCGCGGCGGGCTCCTGCACCACCGCGAGGCGCCAGCGCTCCTCGCGCCCCTCGGGCGCCGCGCTCTGGGGGGCGCGCGTGGCCTCCTCGTGCGCCTCCTCCGCCTCGCGCGTGGCGCGGGCGAGGGCGCTCAGCGGCGTGGGGAGGTCGAGCTCGAGCAGGCGCCGCGCGGCGCTCGCCGCGAGGGCGCCGTCCCCGGCGGCGAGGCGCTCCACCCAGGCCCGCGCCGCCGGGTGGCCGCACGCCACGCGCAGCGCCTCGGCGGGCGCGCAGAGCCCCCCGAGGCGCTCAAGGCGCTCGGCGGCGCGCGCGGGGCTCAGGGCGCAGAGCAGGTCGAGGAGCGCGGCGCGCTCAGGGGCGCTCGGCGCCCTCAGGAGGCCGTCGTGGTCGCCGCGCGCCCCCTCGAGAATCCACTCGGCGAGCGCCTCGAGGGCGGCGCGCGCCGCCTCGAGCTCGTCGGTGGCGCCCTTGACGGGGCGCACGCGCGCGGGGTTGGGCAGGCGCGCGATCCGCAGGAGCGCGTCGAGCACCCACGACAGCTCGGGGCGCTCCGGGCCGTCTGAGCGCCCCGTGGCGGTGAGGTCGTAGAGGAGCGAGCTGAGCACGTCGAGCAGGCGCTCGAGCAGGAACGACAGCTCCTCCACCACCTCCTCCTCCTCCGCCGCCCGCTCGTCGAGCCCCACCCAGCTCCTGTAGACGCGGCGGATGGCGTGCTCCTCCTCCTCGTGCCAGCGCCCGCTCACCACGTCCTCGTAGGCGCGCTCGGCGAGGGCGGCGCAGCCGGCGATCAGCTCGCGGCGCAGCGTGAGCTCGAGGGGGCGCGCCTGGTAGGCGCTCTGGTGGACGGCGTTGATGTACTGCGTCTCCTTGCGCCCGAGCCAGTCGACCGCGCGCCGCACCACCTCGTCGA
Organism: Deltaproteobacteria bacterium; assembly: GCA_016874875.1. Taxonomy (GTDB): domain Bacteria; phylum Myxococcota_A; class Bradymonadia; order UBA7976; family VGTA01; genus VGTA01. Next base: position 2,396 of record VGTA01000174.1, read on the forward strand.
GGCGCACCTGCAGGCGCGCGCGCGTCTGCTCTGAGGCCTCCGCCGCGCGCTCCTTGAGCAGCGCCCACAGCGGCAGCCACGGGGGGGTGAGCGCCGCGGTGAGCCAGGCGTGGGCGGGCGCCTCAGCCCAGACGGGGGCGCGCGCCGCGTGCCAGAGCCACAGCCCCACGCTGAGGGCGGAGAGGGTGACGCTCAGGGCGATGAGCGCGCGGCGGGGCAGCAGCAGCGGGTGCAGGCGGCGCACCCGCGCCCACGCGAGCACGACCGTGAGGGCGAGGGTGGGCGCGAGCAGCGCCGCGAGGTTGAGCAGGTAGGCGCTCACCACCTGCTCGGGCAGCAGGCGGTGGTGCAAGAAGAGCTGCAGCAAGAAGACGGTCAGCCACGCCGAGAGCTGCAGCGCGAGCCACGCCCCCGTGGCGCGCGCCACGCTGTCGGTGACCCACCGCAGCCCCCGCGCCGCCCGCTCAAGCGACAGGCGCAGGGCGTCGAGGGCGCCGAGCAGGAGCGAGGGCACCACGAGGCGGAGCTGCAGCGCGCCGCTGCGGACCGGGTGGATGCGCTGCGTGATGCTCTGGGCGGCGCTGAGGCGGTGCTCGGTGCGCAGGAAGGCGCGCAGGAGGCGCAGGCGCAGCGCGAAATCGAGGTCCTCGGCGCCCACGTCGTCGCGCACCGCCGGGTCGCTCAGGCGGCGGTAGCGGTCGCCGCCAAAGAGGTAGAGCGTGGGGAAGATGGCGATGGTGACCACCTGCGCCGACCACAGGAGCTGAGGCCAGAAGGCCTCGCGCGTGCCCACGTTGACGCTGAGGAAGAAGCTCACGAGGGCGGCGACGGCGTGGGCGAGGAGCACCCACCAGAGCCACACCTGGTAGGACTTGGGGGGCTGGAGCCCAAAGACGGCGCGCAGGGCAAAGATAAAGACGGCGGCGGCGGCGAGGGGGGCGAGGGCGTAGCGCCAGGCCTCCCAGGCGCTCGGCTCAAAGAGCGCCACGGGGGTGACGCAGAGGGCGAGCACGAGCGCCACCCCCGCGAGCGCCATATCCCATCGCGCCGCCACCCACGCCTGCGCGCGCTCGAGGCTCATGTAGAACGCCGACGAGGGGTCGAGGAGCATCCGCCAGCCCAGACTCAGCGTGGGGGCCGTGACGGCGCGCAGGAGCCACCAGCGCCAGAAGGGGGCGTGGGTGCTAAAGAGCGCGGCGAGGCCCTCCTCCATCTCGCCGCGCTGCCGCGCCAGCTCGTCGCTGTCGCCCACGTGCGCCGCCCGCCGCGCGGCCCCGAGCAGCGTGAGGTACAGCGCGCCCACCTGCTTCCAGATGTTGAGCTGCTTGGTGAGCAGGATGGCGAAAATGAGTCCGAGCAGCGCCCGCCCGAGCACCTTAAACCACTGCGGCGCCGGCACCTCGCGCGCTTGGTGGTCTTTGGGGAAGACGTAGGGCTTAAAGGTGAACAGAATCCAGGCGGTGAGGCTCACCTCACCCTCGTAGACGAGCGGCGGGAGCGCCCTCGAGGGCGCGGGCCGCGCGGGCGCGAGGCGCGTGAGCGCCGGGCTGAGCGCCGGGCTGAGCGCCGGGCTGAGCGCCGGGCTGAGCGCCGGGCTGCGCGCCGGGCTGAGCGCCGGGCTGAGCGCCGGGGGCAGGGCGCCGCCGGCGGCGAAACTCAGCGGCGCGCTCGGGGTCACGCCCAAGGTGGGACTCAGCGCCGGGCTCCACGGCGCGCCGGGCGCGGGGCTCAGGGGGGTGCTGCGGGGCGCGCTCAGCGGCTCGGGGAGGGCGCGGGGCGTGTAGCGCGGACTCCGCAGCAGCGCCGGGTCGCGCTCGATGAGCGGCGCGCTCCCCTCCCAGTCGAGCTGCGGCGGGGGCGGCGGGGTGGCGAGGCGCAGGTGGGCGCGGTAGGTGGTGGAGAACATCATCGCCTCCGCCACCAGGAGCATGGCGAGGGTGGCCACAAAGGAGTACGAGCGCGGGATGAGCCACTCGAGCAAGAGCACGTAGTCCTGTGGGGGGGTGTGCTCCCCGCGGTTGGCGCGCCGCTGCCGGATGCCGTCGAGCCAAAAGACGCGGATGACGGTGAGCGCCAAGAAGAACGCGAACGTGGCGCCGGCGAGGATGTTGGCGGTGCCCGCCTCGGGCACGGTCTGGCTGATGAGGTAGTAGGCGAGGAAGCCGAGGGCGGCGAGGCAGACGACGACGCCCGAGAGCCAGAGCGTCCGGAGCAGCGCCTGCTGCGGGCCGTCCCAGCGGCGGCCGCGCGGGCGTAGCGTCACCCAGCAGAGCGTGGCGATGAGCGCGGCCTCCACGGCGAACCACCGAAAGAGGTAGCCCCACTCGTAGTATCGAAAGTACCACACCCCGCTCCACGCCAACCCCCCCACGAAACAGAGCGCGAACACGGCGCTGAGGGCGCGCTCCCAGCCCTTCTCGTTGGGGGCGATGAAGCCGATGGGCAGGGCGAGCAGCGTGATGGGGATCAGGTAGAGCGAGAGGTCGCCGTGGGGGTGCAGGTGCGAGAGCGTCCACATCAGCCCGAGGAGCCCGCCAAACAGGAGCACGCGCACGAGGAACGACAGGGCGCCCTGCTTGAGCTGCTGCGCGAGGTAGCGGAGGGTGGCGCGCCCGCGCTCGAGGAGGAAGTTGCTGCTCGCGAAGCGCTCGAGCGCCTGCGGGGGCGGGGCGCTCACGCCCGCGCCCCGCCCTGGGCGGCGCGCGCCTCGTCGCAGGCGGCGGCGCAGCGCGCGAACACCTCCTCGATGGAGAGGGCGGCGTCGATGACGTGGGCGCCCGCCTCCGCGCAGACCTGGTCGTAGGCGAGCGCGACGCGCGCCTGCACCTCGTCCACCTCGTAGCGGTCGGGCGCCCCCCCCCGCGCCGCCCGCCGCGCGGAGGCGAGCTCGGCGCTAGCGCGCAGGTAGAGGAGCGCGTCGGGGGCGGGGAAGAGCTCGTTGAGGGCGCGCACCCAGCGGAGGGGGTGCTCTTGGCTCTGATAGGCGAGGCTGGAGTAGACGTAGCGGTCGCACACCACGTCCACGCCCGCCGCCAGCAGCGGCTCCACCTCATTGCGCCAGTGGTCGGCGCGGTCGGCGGCGAACAGCAGCGCGAGCGCCTCGGAGGGGAGCGGGCGCTCACCGCGCCCGAGCGGCTCGCCGCGCAGCGCCCGGCGCGCGAGGGCGCCGAGGGCCCCCGGCGAGGGCTCGCAGGTGAAGTGGGCGCGCCGGCCCCGCGCCGCGAGCCACGCCACGAGCCTGTGCGCCTGCGTGGTGGTGCCCGCGCCGTCGATGCCCTCAAGGACAATAAAGAGCCCCCGCCCCTCCTCCGCCCGCGGCGCGCGCGCCGCCCGCCGCGCCGCCGCCGCCCGCGCCACGCGCGACCAGTGCCCCGGGCTCACCCACAGCCGCTCAAAGGCGTCGCGCTCGCGGTCGAGCTCAGCGCGCTCCGCCGCCCCCTGCTCCCGCGCCTTGGCGCCCCGCGTGAGGTCCTTGAGGGCGGCGGTGGCGGCGGGGGTGGCGGCGAGCTCCACGAGCCACGCGAGGCCCTCGCGCGCCGCCTCCCCGCGCGGGGCGAGGCGGTGGGCGAGGCCGAGGCGGCGCGCCTCGGCGGCGGGGAGGGGGCGGTCGTCGCAGAGCAGGGCGAAGGCGGCGCGCTCCCCCACGGCGCGCGCGAGGGCGCGGGCGCCGCCCCAGCCCGTGGAGAGCCCGAGCCCGCGCTGGGCGAAGCGCAGATAGGCGCCCTCCTCCATGACGCACAGGTCCGCGGCGAGCGCCACCTCCGCGCCGCCGCCGATGGCGAAGCGCTCCACCACGGCGAGGGTGGGGCAGGGGAGGGCGCTGAGGAGGGCGAGCGCCTCACGCATCTGCTCCGAGAACGCCCTCACCTGCCCCGCGTCCCGCGCGCCGTGGAGCGCCTTGAGGTCCCCGCCGGCGATAAACCGCCCGCCCCCGCCGAGGAGCGCGACGCCCGCGACGGGGGCGCCCGCCCCGCGCGCCGCGCGCGCCGCGAGCCAGCGCGCGGCGCCGTGGAGGGCGTCGATGGCGCCCTGGTCGAGGGCGTTCATGGCGGCGGGGCGGTCCACGGTGAGCGTGTAGAGGAGGGGGGCGCCGGCGTCCTCGCCCTCGCCCTCGTCTGCGCCCGCGCTCTCCTCGCGCACCCCCCACGCACGCAGGCAGACGCCCGCCTCTCCCCAAGCGGCGCGCAGGGCCTCGGGGGCGTCGTCTTGGGGGTGGGCGGTGAGGGCGGGGTGGGGGGCGGCGCGCATGGGGGCTCTCGCGTCTCTCGCGCTCTCGCGCGTGGGTGAGGCGGGGGGGGAGGGGTTCACAACAAGTACCGCTCAGGCGCTCAGGATGCAATCGCGGCCCCGTGCGCCCCTCGCCGCGCCGCGCCCCTCGCCGCGCCGCGCCCCTCGC
>VGTA01000175.1 GCA_016874875.1 Deltaproteobacteria bacterium
GGGGGGGGGATTGGGGGGGGGGGGGGTGGAGATCCAGCTCACGCGGTCTCGCTGGGCGTCGGCGTAGAAGATGGGCAGCCCGCGGTCGCGGAACAGCATCTGCGCCGCCGCGCACACGGGCCTGCTCCCCCCCGCGATGTTGAGCGCCCACGAAGCGCCCGCGCCCGCCTCCCCCACGCCCGCCTCCCCCGCCCCCGCGGCGTCGAGGTGGGCGGCGAGGCGCGCGCGCGCCCCCTGCGCGTCGTGGTCATCGTCGAGGCGCCACAGGTCCACGCGCAGCCCATAGCCGCGCAGCACCCCCGCCATCGCCTCCGCCAGCGCCGCGCGCGAGGGGTCAAAGGCGAGCGCCACGCGCCGCGGCGCGAAGTGGGGGTCGAGGGCGGGGGTCAGGTTGGCGGCGTTGTCCTCGTCGTGGACGAGGTAGAGGTGGTTGAGGGCGGGGGGGGCGCTCATGAGAGAGCCTCCTGCGCTGAGCGGTAGCCGTGGGGATTCTGAGCCTGCCAGCGCCACGCGTCGCGCGCCATCTCGTCCACGCCGCGCGTGGCGCGCCAGCCGAGCTCGCGGAGGGCGCGGGCGGCGTCCGAGTAGCACGCCGCCACGTCGCCGGCGCGCCGCCCCACCACCTCGTAGGGCACCGCGCGCCCGCTGGCGTGCTCGAACGCCGCCACCAGCTCTAGGACGCTCACCCCGCGCCCCGCGCCGAGGTTGTAGGCGCGCGCCTCGCCGCCCCCCGCCCCCCGCGCCAGGGCGGCCAAGTGCCCCTCCACGAGGTCGAGCACGTGGATGTAGTCGCGCACCCCCGTGCCGTCGGGCGTGGGGTAGTCGCCCCCAAAGACCTGCAGGCGCGCCCGTCGCCCCGCCGCCACCTGCGTGATGTAGGGGGCGAGGTTGTTGGGGGGGCCCGCGGGGTCCTCGCCGAGGAGCCCGGAGGGGTGCGCGCCCACGGGGTTGAAGTAGCGCAGGAGCGTGATCACCCAGCGCGCGTCGGCGCGCGCGAGGTCGCGCAGCAGGTCCTCCACCGTGAGCTTGGTCTGCCCGTAGGGGTTGGTGGCGCGCAGGGGCGCCTCCTCGGCGATCGGGAGGCGCTCAGGGTCGCCGTACACGGTCGCCGAGGAGCTGAACACGAGCCGCCGCGCCCCCGCCTCGTCGAGGGCGCGCAGCAGCGTGAGGGTGCCTGTGACATTGTTGTGGTAGTAGCGCAGCGGCTGCGCGCACGACTCGCCCACCGCCTTGAGCCCCGCGAAGTGGACCGCCGCGCTCACCGGGTGGGCGCGGAGGGCGGCGCGGAGGGCGGGGAGGTCGCAGAGGTCGCCCTCCACCACATCGAGGGAGGGCGGCGGCGCGCCCCGAGCGGCGCAGGACTCCTCGGCGAGCGCGCGGACGCGGCGCAGCGCCTCGGGGGTGGAGTTGGAGTAGTTGTCGAGCGACACCACCCGCGCGCCCGCCTCGAGCAGCGCGAGGCAGGCGTGGCTGCCGATGTAGCCGGCGCCGCCGGTGACGAGGACGCGGGCGCCGAGGAGGGGGTGGGGTGGGGTGGGGGACAGGGCGCGCTCCTTTCGCGTTGAGCAGACCTCGCTCAAGGGTAGATATACCTATTCTCCTCGCCACGCGCTCCTGTTTAGGTAAGAGGCGCCCCGCCCCCCTCACCCCACCGCGACCCCGCCCATGCGCCTCCCGCCCCCCGCGCCCCTCGCCGCCCTCGCCCTCCTGAGCGCCCTCGCCGCCCTCCTCGCCCCCGCCTCCGCGGCGCGCGCAGAGGACGACCCCGCGCAGGACTCCGCACAGGACCCCGCGCAGGACTCCGCACAGGACCCCGCACAGGACCCCACACAGGGCGACACCCTCACCGTCACCGCCCCGCGCGACCCCCACGACGCGCCGAGCGAGGAGCTCGAGGGGCGCGCCGCCGCCACCCTCCGCGACGTCGACGTGCGCGAGCAGGTGGCGCGCTCCACCCCGGAGGCGCTGCGGGGGGTGGCGGGCACCTACGTGCAGCAGACCGCCCACGGGCAGGCCTCCGCCTACATCCGCGGGCGCACGGGGCGCCAGACGCTGCTCATGGTGGACGGATTTCGCCTCAACCACGCCCTCTTCCGCCAGGGCCCCAACCAGTACCTGTTCACCATCGACCCGCTCAGCGTCGAGCGCCTCGAGGTCCTGCGCGGCGGCGCGAGCGTGTGGCTCGGCGCCAACGCCCTCTCGGGCGCCGTCCTCGTGCGCTCCAAGGGGCCCTCGCTGCGCGCGCCGGCGAGCGCCGCGCTCACGCTGCTCCGCACGGGGGCGGACGGCGGCCTCGGCGGGCGCGCGGAGGCGGACCTCACCCTCGCGCGCGGCTTTGGGCTCTTTGTGGGCGCGGGGGGCGTGACGCGCGGCCCCCTCGAGGCCAGCGGCCCCCTCCCCCTCAAGCCCGGACTCACCGCGGCGCAGCGCATCGAGAAGAGCGTGCCGCGCTTTGAGGCCGACGGGCGCACGCAGCTGGGCACGGGCTACGACGCCCTCAGCGCCGACGTCGCCGCCCGCCTCCAGCTGCGCGGCGCCCTGCGCGGCGAGTGGACGGCGGCGGCGCGCCTCTTTCGCCAATACAACGCCCCGCGCACCGACCTCTGCCCCCCCTCCGAGGCGCCCGAGGGCTGGTGCCTCACCTACAACGAGCAGTTCCGCACCCACGCCTACACCCGCCTCGCCCTCCGCCTCGGCCTCGCGCTCGCGGAGCGGGCGGAGGCGGGCGTGAGCTTCCAGCGCCAGCACGAGCGCCGCACCAACGACCGCGTCCACTACCAAAACATCGGGCGAGACGCCGTGCGCGTGTGGGAGGCGCGCCTGAAGGCGCGCACGCGCCCCCTCGACCTCGCCGGCGGCGCCCTCCGCCTCCACTACGGCCTCGACGGCTCCGCCGAGGGGGTGGAGTCCAAGGCGTGGACGCGCCTCGTGCGCTCGAGCGTCACCCGCCAGGACGCGCGCGGGCAGTACCTCGACGACAGCGCCTACCTGCGCGGCGAGGGGTGGGCGGGGGCGCGCTGGCGACGCGCGGGGGCCTGGGGGGCTTGGGGGGCGCGCCTCGGCGCCCGCCTCAGCGCGGCGCGCGCGGAGGCGCCCGGCGACGAGCGCTCGAGCTCGCGCGCCGTCTCGCGCGGCTGGGCGGGCCCCACCTACGGCGGCGGGCTCACGTGGACGCCGCCGGTGCGGGAGGGCGGCCCGCAGGCGAGTCCCCTCTCGCTCCACCTCAACGTCGAGCAGGGCTTCTCCGCGCCCAACCTCGACGACCTCACGGCGCGGCAGCTCACGGGGCAGGGCTACCAGGTGGAGAATCCCGCCCTCGCCCCCGAGCGCGCCACCACCTACGAGCTCGGCGCGCGGCTGCGGGCCCGCGGGGTGGAGGCGGAGCTGTGGGGTTTCGCCCTAGAGCTGCGCGACGGCATCGAGCGCCGCGACGCCGCCTGCCCGCCCGCCGACTTTGGCTGCCAGGGCTCGCGCACCGCCCCGCCCTTCACCCTCATCAACCTCCCCGGCGCCGCCTGGGTCCTCGGCGCCGAGCACGCCCTCACCGTGCGCCTCCCGCTCCGCCTCTCGCTGAGGGAGCACGCGTCATACGCCTGGGGCGAGGGCCCCTCCCCGCTCCCCAGCGAGCCGGGCCTAACGCGCCCCCTCTCGCGGATTCCCCCCCTCAACGGCGCCGTCGCCCTCCGGTGGAGCGCGCCGGAGGGGGCGCTGCGGGGCGCGCCCCTCTCCGGCTACCTCGGCTACGAGGCGCGCTGGGCGCTCGCCGCCACGCGCCTGTCGTTTGGCGACCAGCTCGACCAGCGGATCCCCTACGGCGGCACCCCCGCCTCCCTCACCCACGGCGCCCTCTTTGGGCTGCGCTGGGGCGCCCATGAGCTGCTCGGCGTGGTCGAGAACCTCACCGACGTCCCCTACCGCACGCACGGCTCGAGCGTCAACGGCGCCGCCCGCAGCCTCAACGTCTCCCTGCGCCTCGCCCTCTGAGCGCCCGGCGCCCCCTCACCCCCCTCACCCCATCAGGAGCCCTCCATGCCCCCCTCACGCCCTCCCCGCGCCCCCCGCGCCCCCCTCAGCGCCTCCCGCGCCCTGCTCCAGCTCACCTCCGCCGCCCTCGCCGCCTCCGCCCTCACCCTCGCCGCCTGTGAGGACGACGACCCCAAGACCACCCCGCCCGCCGCCGGCACCGCCGCGGGCGCCGACGCGGGCACCGCCGCCGGCACCGACGCGGGCACCACCGCCGGCGCCGACGCGGGCGCCGAGCCGCCCCCTGTGTGCGAGCCCGCGCCCACCGACTACCCGGGCGCGACCTGGGGCGCCTGCGTCAGCGACGGCGGCCGCTATGAGCTCGCCGGGGCGAGCACGCCGAGCAGCGCCGCGCGCACCGCCGCCTTTGAGCGCATCGCCGACCTGCTCTGGCGCAACCCCGCCCTGACCGCCGAGTCCTTTGTACAGGCGGAGCTCATCTACGCCGAGCCCGAGGGGCTGCAGAGTCGCGTGGCGCGCCGCTACGACTCGCACGTAGCCGCGCCCGACGGGGCCAACTGCACGCTCCCCGAGGCGCCCGCGCGCTGGCCTGAGTACTGCGTGGGCCCCGCCGCCATCGACCCACTCCTCGGCGCCGCCTTCGCCGCCGGCAACCAGGGGCAGGACCTCGCCGCCAACGCCGAGCGCGTGCGCGCGGGGCTGCTGTGGTTCCTCTACGTGAGCGTCTACAAGGAGGCCAACACCTGCGCGACCAAGGCGGCGGACTGCGACTCCTCGTGGGCCTACGACAACGCCGGCAAGCAGCGGGACGAGGCGCCCCTCGCGCTCGGCGCCTGGGTGCAGGCCGCCTCGCCGGAGGCCTACGACGCCCTCTTCACCGCCCACCTCGCCGTCCGCTGCTGGCGTGACCTCGACAGCGCCGAGACCGCCACCAACATGGAGCTCATGGGCAACGCGGTCGCGCAGCTCGACCGCGCCCTCGACGGCGGCTACGCGCGGGGGCTGCGCGCGGAGCTGAGCGCCCTCGCGGGCCTCACCGGCGCCGAGGCCGCCGCGCGCCGCGCGGGCCTCAAGGTCCTCGGACTCGCCTTCACCCGCGCGCAGGTCGCCGCGGCGCCCAGCACCGACGCGGCGGCGTGGGCGGCGGCGTGGGAGGGACTCGGCGCGGCGGAGGGGGCGGCGCTCAGCGCGCAGCTGGAGGCAGCGTTCCCCTGCCCCTGAGGGGCGACGCGCTAGCGACGGGCGCGCTCAAGGCCGCGAGGGCGGCGCTCACGGCGACGGGGCGCGAGCGGCGGGGGCCTCGGGCGACATCAGCCCCGAGAGGCGGTGGGCGAGGGCGTCGCGGTAGCGCGCGAGCGCCGCGCGCTGCGGCGGGCAGGCGCGCGCGATCTGCTCTAGGACGCCGTAGCGGCGCAGCACCTGCGCGGAGAAATCGGCGAGCAGCTCGGCGCGCTGCACGCGCACGCGCGCGTCCGTCGCCTTGAGGTGCGCGAGGTACGACAAGAAGGGCGTCGCCTCGTCGACGTAGCGGTCCACGAGGCCGCTCGTCCTCTCTAGCAGCGCCCCCGCCTCGGCGCACCCCTCCGCCGCGAGCGCCGCGCGCAGGTGGTCCTTGAGCCCCTCGGGGGTGACGGCGCCCCCGGCGTCCTCGCCGCGCGCGCCCCGAGCGGGCGCGGCGGCGAGGGGCGCGGCGGCCACGGAGGGCGGGAGAGGCGGGGGGGGCGGGGGCGCGCTGGCGCAGGAGAGCAGCAGCGCGGCGAGGGGCGCGGCGAGGGGCGCAGCGAGGAGCGCGGCGGGGCGCGGGGCGCGGGCGCTCACCGGAGCGCGTCCCGCGCGTAGAGCGTGCGCTCCGCGTGCTCTCGACTCGCCTCCGACTCGTCCTGCGCGTAGTCCCCGAGGTGCCAGATGTAGCTACGGTAGTTCTGCACGTCCATCACCGACAGCGTCTGTAGCGCCCGCAGCGTCACTAGCTCGTTGGTCCAGGAGTCCGTGTAGCGAATCACGTCCTCGAGCACCTCGCGCAGGGGCGGGGGCGTGCGCTCGCCGAGGGCGCAGAGCAGCGGCTTGAGGTCGCGCAGCTCCTGCAGGTACCGCCCCCAGCAGCGCTGCCGGTCGGCGGCGGGCAGCGCCCCGAGGTCGAGGGCGCCCCACAGCACATCAAAGCCCCGCCGCTCCTTGTCGTCCCCCAGACTCACCAGGCGCTCCGCCGCCCGCCCCGAGAGCGCCAGCGCCCGGCGGTGGAGGCGGAAGCCCCCGCGCGGGGGCGCCGCGCGCAGCGTCTCGTCCACCAGCTCCTTGAGGCGCGCGAGCGCCTGCGTGTAGCCCTGAATCCCCTTATAGTCCACGATGTAGGCCATCGCCAGCGCCCGCGTCACCTCGCGCGCGCGCCCGTCCAGACTGGGGTAGCGGGCGGCGAGGTGGGCGCGCAGGCCCTCGCCGAGCAGCCCGTGGCGCTCGAGGAGCCCGCGCAGCTCGCGCAGCTGCTCCGTCACCTCGTCGCGGCGCTGCTTGAACCACTGGCGCTCCACGGCGATGGCGTGGATGTAGTCGAGGTCCTCCTTAAAGAGCGCCCGCCCCCCCTCCTCGCCCCCCGCCCCCCGCAGCGCCGAATCGCCGTCCACGGTGAGCCCGAGGTACTCGTAGTCGAGGCGCGCGCGCAGCTGCATCACCTTCATGTAGATGGGCTTGCGCATGCGGTCGATCTTGCGCTTGGCCACCACGAAATCTTTTTGCGCCACCACCGGCTCCCCCTGCTGCTCGGGGAAGCGGATCTCGTCGATCTTCTCCTTCATCCAGCGCGCC
>VGTA01000176.1 GCA_016874875.1 Deltaproteobacteria bacterium
CATATAGGTGCCAGCCTCTTATTATGTGTGCGTAAAGACGAGTTAAAATGCCACCAGACGACGCCTCAAGAAGCCGCCTCAGAGGCTAGGCGAGGTCCAAGTAATCCACGCCGTACTTCTGCAGCAGGCGATACACGTGCCGTCGATCGATGCCCGCCTCCCGCGCCACCGCTGAGATGTTGCGCTGGTGGCGCTCTAGGAGCTGCAGCAGATACTCGCGCTCAAAGGTCGCGATGATGCGCTCCTTCGCCTCCTTGAGCGAGCAGCGCTCCGGGAGGTCGAAATTGAGCTCCGCCTCCCGCTGCCCCCCAGGCGCCAGCGCCGCGCGCTCCTGAACGCAGCGGATGTGCTCCGAGAGGTCAGCCGCGCGCACCCACGCCGCCTCCGCGAACGCGTAGGCGCGCTCGATCACGTTGCGGAGCTCGCGCACGTTCCCTGGCCACGACCAGCGGCAGAGCAGCGCGCGCGCCTCCGCGTCGATCCCCTGCAGGTAGCGGATGCCCCGGTTCTGCTCATTGAGGCGCTCAACAAAGCGCTCCGCGATCAGCCCCACGTCCTCCCCGCGGGCCCGCAGCGGCGGGAGGCGGACCTGCACCTTCGCGAGGCGATAATAGAGGTCCTGGCGAAAGGCCCCCGCGTCCACCATCGCCCGCAGGTCGCGGTTGGTGGCGCACACCACGCGCACGTCCACCCGCACCGGCTGCTCCCCCCCCACCCGGCGCACCACGCCGCTCTCGAGCGCGCGCAGGAGCTTGGGCTGCAGGTGCAGCGCCAGCTCCCCGAGCTCATCGAGGAACAGCGTCCCCCCCTCCGCCTGCTCAAAGAGCCCGCGGTGCGTCTTGAGCGCCCCCGAGAACGACCCGCGCTCGTGCCCAAAGAGCTCCGACTCGATCAGCTGCTCCGGCACCGCCGAGCAGTCAAACACCACCAGCGGCCCCTGCGCGCGGCGCGAGCGCGCGTGAATCGCCTGCGCCGCCAGCTCCTTGCCCGTCCCCGTCTCCCCCTCGATGAGCACCGACAGGTCGCTCGGCGCCACCTTGTCGATGAGCGCGTAGAGGGCGCGCATCTCAGGCGACGCGCCGATCAGCGGCCCGCAGCTCTGCTGCGCGCTCTGCCCCACGCGCAGCTCCTCGGCGCGGGGCGTGAAGCGGACGCGCGTGGCCCCGAGCGTGAACTCGCACCCAGGGTGGAGATACACCTCGCGCACCCGCAGGTCGCCCACGAACGTCCCGTTGGTGGAGTCGTGGTCCACCAGCATATAGCCGCGCTCCTCGCGGCGGAGCTCGCAGTGGAAGCGGCTAGCGGTGCCGTCCTCCACGATGAAGTCGCACCTGGGGTGCGCCCCCACGCGGACGACGTCCTTTGAGAAGCTCGCCTCGTAGCCGGCGCGGGGGCCTGAGGTGATCAGGAGCGCGCACGTCTCTACGTGAATCAGCCGCTCAAGGGCGCCGAGGTCTATGGCGTGCGTCTTGTCACGTGTCTGCATGCGTCCCTGCCGCTCACCCCGCGCGGTTGAGTGTCGAGCGTGTCGAGCGCGCCCGAGGGCGGCGCGGGGTGAGCAGAGACTACGCCATCAGCGCCCCAAGCTCAACTCCGACTCAGTTCACGCAGGGGGCGCCGCCGGCGGCGTGCGGGCAGTGCGTGGCGGCCTCCGCGCCGTTGTTCGCCGCGGCGACGCCGAGGTGGTACGAGTAGCAGGCCTGGTTCGCGCCCGCGCCCTCAGTGGTGCCCGTGGCGGGGGCGGCGTTGAACCACTCCACGCAGGGCGTCGCGCCCATCCACGCGCCGCAGGTCGTCTCGAACTGCGCGCAGAACGCCTCAGCGGCGGTGGGGGCGGTGGCGGCCACGCACACGGCCTCGCCGCGGGCGTGCGGGCAGTGGGTGGTGGCGTTCTCGGCGCTCATCGCGGCGACGCCGAGGTGGTAGCTGTAGCACCCCTGGCTCGCGCCCTCCGTGGCGCCCGCCTCGCCGGCGGGGGCGGCGAGGTACCACTCCTCACAGCTGGTCGCGCCCGCCCAGTCGCCGCAGACCGCAGTGTAGGTCTCGCAGAAGCGGCCGGTGGTGCTGTTGCAGCTCGCGGCGAAGGCGGGCTTCACGCCCGACACGAACATGATCTTCTCCTCGCAGGTGGCGAGGCCGTCAAACACGCCGGCGAGGGAGGGGGTGCAGGTCTCGAGGCAGCCGGCCTTGAGGAGCTCAGCGTCGGCGGGCGTGTAGCCGGAGCAGTTGTTGGCCGCGCACTCGGCGAAGGCGCCGCAGGAGACGTCGCAGTCGCCCATGGGGGGGGGCGCGTCGGTGCCCGCGGCGGTGCCCGCGTCGGTGCCCGCGTCGGTGCCCGCGTCGGTGCCCGCGTCGGTGCCCGCGTCGGTGCCCGCGGCGGTGCCCGCGGCGGTGCCCGCGGCGGTGCCCGCGGCGGTGCCCGCGGCGGTGCCGCCGGTGGGGCTGGGCTTGTCGTCGTCGTCGCAGCCGAGCGCGGCGGCGGAGAGGGTGAGGGCGAGGGAGGTGATGAGGAGCTTGTTGAGGCTCAAGATGGTAGACTCCGGTCTGTCGGGTGAGGTGGGAGGGATCCCGCGGCCTTTATGCACTAAGTTTTTGTTGAAAAAAATAGTTTTTTAGACAAGTCTCTCGGCGTTTTGTTCGGACGAGATCAACTGCGCGCTCGCGGAGCTGCTGTATCGTTGCTTTCAACAGCACAAGCCCTGTAAAATCCTTACGAGACACAACGCTCCGCGCGGTCCCCGGCTGGAGCGCCGCTCAGGTGCCCGCCGCAGTCAACGCGCAGTCAACGCCCAGTCAACGCCCATTTAACGCCCATTTAACGCACGGAGTCATCCCATGTACCCGCTCAAGACGCCCGCGGCGACCGCCGCCCTGCGCCTCTCCCTGCGCGCCGCCCTGCGCGCCGCCGCCCTCAGCGCCACCGCCGTCGCCCCGCTCGCGCTCAGCGCCTGCGGCGCGAGCCAGACTCAGCTCGCCGGCGAGATGAAGCTCGGCGAGGCCAAGGACGCCTCCGCCGCCTCCGCCGCCGTAGAGGCGGGCGACGCGCTGTGGGCGGCGCGCGGGGACCGCGCCAAGGCCGAGGAGGCCATTAAGCGCTGGGAGGAGGCCGCCGCCCTCGACCCCACCCAGGCGAGCACCCACCTCAAGCTCTCGTACGCTTACTACTTTATAGCCAACGTCCACGTCCGCTGGGAGGAGGAGAGCGAGGACGCGCAGGGCGCCCTCTTTGACAAGGGCGTCAAGGCGGGCGAGCGCGCGATTCTGGCGCAGAATCCCGATTTCAAGAAGGCCCTCGAGACGCAGAAGTGGGAGGAGGCGGTGACACAGGTGTCCAAAGAGGGCATCGCGAGCCTCTACTGGTACGCCACCAACCTCGGTAAGTGGAGTCTCCTGCAGGGCATCGGCACCACCCTCGGCAACAAGCCGCGCATCAAGAGCACGATGGACCAAGTGCTCAAGCTCGACGAGACCTTCTACCACGGCGCCCCGCACCGCTACTTCGGCGTCTATGAGGCCAAGGTGCCCTTCGGGGACATCGCCAAGTCGGGCGCGAGCTTCGACAAGGCCATCGAGCTCGCGCCGCTCTACCTCGACACGAAGGTGCTCAAGGCGGAGTACTTTGCCGCCAAGCAGCAGGACGAGGAGCTCTTCAAGAAGCTGCTCGGCGAGGTGATCGCGGCGGACCCCAAGGCGATTCCGGACCTAGAGGTGGAGAACACCAACTCGCAGCGTATCGCCAAGAAGATGCTCGACAACATCTCGGATTTCTTTTGACCTCACCCCTTCCACGCTCACCCCAAGGCATATCCATGACGCTCGCATCTCCCCGCCGACCTCTTCGCGCCGCGCTCCGCTCGGGGGTGGCGCTGCTCGCCCTCGCCGCCCTCTCGCCGCTCTCGCCGCTCTCACCCTCTGTGGCGCGCGCGGAGGACGTGGAGTTCAAGGTGGCCACCATCGCCCCCGACGGCTCGCCGTGGGCGATGCTCCTCAATAAGTTCAAGTCGGCGGTGAGCAAGGCCACGAACAAGTCGCTCGCCCCGCGCGTGTACCTCAACGGCATCAAGGGCGACGAGCAGAGCATCGTGCGCCAGGTCTATGAGGGTAAGCTCCAGATGGGCGGCGTGTCCACGGCGGCGCTCGCCACCATCGCCCACGACATGGACATCATCGAGCTCCCCTACGCCTTCACCAACTACGCGCAGGCCGACAAGACCCTCGACGCCGCGCGCCCGCTCGTGGAGGAGCTGCTCGCGGAGAAGGGGCTCACGCTCTTGATGTACTCGGAGAACGGCTATCGCTCTTTCGCCACCAAGGGTGGCTGCGTGCGCAAGCCCGCCGACCTCACCGCCAAGAAGATGCGCTCGCAGGAGAGCTCGTCGCACGTGGAGACCTACCGCGCCCTCGGCGCGAGCCCCGTGACGCTCCCGGTGAGCGAGGTGATCTCGTCTCTGCAGACGGGCGTGGTGGAGGGCTTCGACAACACCGCCATCATCACGCAGGCGCTCGGCTGGGACCAGGGGATCAAGTTCTTCACCACCAGCGAGCACATCTATCAGCCGGCGCTCATCGTGATGAACAAGAAGTGGTTCGATTCGCTCTCGGCGGAGCACCAGAAGGCGGTCCGCGAGGCGGGCCTCTCGCTCGAGGAGAAGGGGCGCAAGTTCGTGCGCGACCTCTCGCCCATCCTGTTGCAGAACTTCAAGGAGCGCGGCGTGGAGGTGTGCGCGCTCACCGACGCCGAGCGCGCCGCCTTCAAGGAGGCCACCAAGGGGGTGTGGGACCTCCGCGCCAAGACGGCGAGCCCTAAGGGCCTGCGGCTGCTCGAGCTGCTCCGCGCCGCGGGCCAGTGAGCGCCGCGGGCCAGTGAGCGCCGCGGGCCAGTGAGCGCCGCGGGCCAGTGAGCGCCGCGGGCCAGTGAGCGCCGCGGGCCAGTGAGCGCCGCGGGCGTCTCAGCCCAGGCGCCTAAAGTGGACGCTCTGGGGGCGGGTGAGGGCCTCGTAGCCCACGTCGGAGAGCGTGCAGCCGCGCCCGGAGTCCTTGACGCCCACCCAGCCGAGGGCGGGGTCGAGGTAGTCGCAGCGGTTCATGAACACGGTGCCCACCTCGAGCGCCGGGGCGAGGCGCGCGGCGGCCTCCTCGTCTTGGGTCCACAGCGCCGCCGTGAGCCCGTAGCGCGAGTCGTTGATGAGGCGCGTGGCCTCCTCGTCGCCGCGCACGGGCATCACGCACATCACAGGACCAAAGCACTCCTCGCGCATCACCTCCATCTCGTGCGTCACCGCCGAGAGGACCTGCGGGGCGAGGTAGGCGGAGCGCCCGTCGTCGGCGCCGAAGTGCTCGGGGTCGAGGTGGAGGCGCGCCCCGGCGGCGCGCGCCGCCTCCAGCGTGGCGCGCACGCGCGCCGCCGCCGCCGCGCTCACCACGGGGCCGAGGGTGGTGGCGGGGTCGGTGGGGTCGCCGAGCGCGTACTGCCCGGTGAGCGCCACGGCGCCCTCTAGGAAGTCGTCAAAGCGCGCCTCGTCCACGTAGACGCGCTGGATGCCGCAGCAGCTCTGCCCCGAGTTGAACATCGCCCCGTCCACGATGTTCTCCACGGCGTGATTCAGGTTGGCGTCGGCGCGCACGTAGGCGGCGTCGCAGCCGCCGAGCTCGAGGCCCAGCCCAATAAAGCGCTCGCTCGCCGCGCGCTGGAGGGCGCGCCCGCCCGCCACGGAGCCGGTGAAGCACACAAAGTCGAGCTCGGGGCCGGCGATGAGGTCGGCGGTGGTGGGGTGGTCGAGGTAGAGCAGCTCAAAGAGCCCCTCGGGCAGCCCCGCCTCGGCGAGCGCCTCGGCGATGCGCTCGCCGCAGAGGGTGCTCTGGTTGGAGTGCTTGAACACCACGCCGTTGCCCGCCATGAGCGCCGGGACAAAGGCGTTGACGGCGGTGAGGAGCGGGTAGTT
This sequence comes from Deltaproteobacteria bacterium, assembly GCA_016874875.1. Lineage (GTDB taxonomy): Bacteria > Myxococcota_A > Bradymonadia > UBA7976 > VGTA01 > VGTA01. Next base: position 5,943 of record VGTA01000176.1, read on the forward strand.
CCAAGCGGGGAGGTTGAGCACGACGCCGTGGGGGACGCGGCGGAGCTGGCGGGTGAAGCCGTCGAGGGGGGCGGGGGTGAGGGGGGCGAGGGCCTCGGCGGCGCGGCTGATCATGTGGCGGGCGCGCGCCTCAAAGCCGCTGAGCTCCCCAGGGGAGTAGCGGATAGGGCGCCCCACCTGCCAGGTGAGCTCTTTGGCGAGCTGCTCGCGCTTGCTCAAGAAGACGTCGAGGAAGCGGGTGAGGAGGGCGGCGCGCTCCTCGAGGGGGCGCGCCGCCCAGTCGCGCTGCGCGGCGCGGCAGCGCGCGGCGGCGGCGCGCGCCTGCGCGAGGGTGTGGTAGTCGCGCGTGGCGTACACGCTGCCGTCGACGGGCGTGATGATCTCGAATGTCTGGCTCATGGGCTCGGCTCGCTGCGGGGGTCGCGCGCCTCGCGGCGCGGGGGGTGGGGGGCGGGGCGCATCTTAGCGCCCCGCGCGCTCCTCAACAACGCCCTCCTCGCGTGCCGCCGCCCCGCGCCTCAGCTCCTCAGCGCTCCTCAGCGCTCCTCAGTGGCGCACCTCGGCGGTCGAGCTCGTGATGAGAACAAACGCTGTCACGGCGTAGGCGGCGTAGGTGGGGAGGTGGGCGCGCGGCGCGCTGAGCGGCTCAGAGCGCGCGGCGCCCGCCTCCGCGCCCGCCTCCGCGCCCGCCTCCGCGCCCACCTCCGCGCCCGCCTCCGCGCCCGCCTCCTCCGCCGCTCGCTCAAGCCCCCCAAAGAAGCCGTCTGCGACGCCCAGGAGGCGCGAGAGGTCGCCCGCCGAGGTCTCGCGAGCGAGGCGCTGGAGCTCCTCGTCTACGGC
>VGTA01000177.1 GCA_016874875.1 Deltaproteobacteria bacterium
TAGAGGGCGGCGGGGGCGGTGGGGGCGAGGAGGGTCTGCGCGGGGGGGCGCTGCCGGAGCTCGTGGCGGGCGTTGGGCGACACCGAGTAGCGCTGCGCCTCCCCGCCGAGCCAGTGCACCTCCACCTCCACGGGCCCCTCGTGCGCCCCGAGCCCGAAATGGAGCGGCTGCCCCTGCGACGAGAGGCCCGTGAGCAGGCGCGCCTCCGAGACGAGCGCGCGCGGCTCGCCCCCGTCGGGGCGCGCCCACACCACCACCCGCGAGCCGAGGGCGCTGCGGTGCGTGCGGGGCTGCGTGCCCACGAGCGTGAGCGACAGCCAGCCGGCGCCCGCCGCGCCCGCCGCGCCCGCCGCCCGCAGCCCGCTGCGATAGAGGTCGGGGCCGCGGTGCTGGTTGGCCACCACCACGTCGAGGTCGCCGTCGCCGTCGAGGTCCGCCAGCGCCACGCCGCGCGAGTTGCTCGGGTCGTCGAGCCCCAGGCGCGCCGCCACGTCGGCGAAATAGCCCGGCGCCCCCCGCCCGAGGTTGAGCAGCGCGCGCCGCGGCTCGTTGGGGAAGATGGTGCGCCCGCGGATGTCGCCCCACATGTCGGCGTAGGTGTGGACGTCGGGGCCCGACTGCATCAGCTTGTGGTTGACGTACCAGTAGTCCTTCTTGGCGTAGCCCATGGGGTCGAGGTCGTCGCCCACCATGCCGTTGGCCTGCACCACGTCGGGCCACGAGTCGTTGTTGAGGTCGCCGATGGCGGCGCCCCAGGCGAAGCGGCGCTCGTTGAGCGCGCCGCGCTGCGTGGCCTCGTCGAGGAGCGCGGGGCGGCGGGGGTCGGCGCTCGGGCGCACCATCCACAGCAGACTCCCCTCCGCCTGCAGCGGCTGGTGCACGTTGGACACGTAGATGTCCTCGTAGCCGTTGCCGTCCACGTCGCCCGCCGAGCAGTTCATGCCCTTGTAGGTGTCGCGCCCCACGTCCCCAAAGCCCTCCCCGCGCACCGACTCAAAGCGCGCGCCGCGGTCGTTGAGGTAGAGGCGGTCGGGGCCAAAGTCGCTGGCCACGTAGAGGTCGGTCCAGCCGTCGTGGTTGACGTCGAGGGTGCAGACCGCCAGCGACCAGCGCGTCTCGGTGAGCCCGCTCTCCTCGGCGGGCACGCGCGTGAAGCGCCCGCCGTCGTTGCGGTAGAGCAGGTCGAGCCCGCCGTTGTCGGCGTCGTGCCAGCCGTTGTGCATAAAGCGGAGGGCGCGGCGGTCGCCCTCGTGGGCGGGGGCGGGGAGCGCAAAGACGTTGAGCGGGGCGGGGGGCTCGTAGCCCTCAAGGTGCGTGCGGAGGGCGTTGGCCACGAACAGGTCGAGGTCGCCGTCGCGGTCATAGTCGAGGAAGGTGGAGGCGATGCTCACGTGGTGCTCGCCGCCGAGCCCCGCCGCCGCCGTCACGTCGGTGAACGAGAGCGGCGCGCCCGGCGCGCCGTCGTTGCGGAGGAGGGCGGGGGCGCCGAAGGTGCCGTCGAGGAACAGGTCCTGGTCGCCGTCGCCGTCGTAGTCCACCACCGCCACGCCCCCCACGAGCCCGTGGGCGCGCAGCCCCTCGGGGGTGCCGTGGCGGTCCACGGTGGGCAGCGGTTGGCGCACAAAGCGCAGCGCGCCGCCCTCCCCGCGGTTGAGGTAGAGCGCCACGCGGTGCTCAGGGGCGGCGAGGGGCTGCGTGAGCGCGATGTCGAGGCGCCCGTCGCCGTCCATATCCCCCGTGGCCACGGCGCCGCCCACGCTGAGGACCCACTTGGCCACGTGCGCGAGGCGCGGGTCCACCTGCTCGAGCACCCGCCCCGGCGCGCTCGCCAGCCCCGACTCCGCCTCCGAGATGCGCGCGGTGACGAACCCCGGGTCCGCCGCTGAGAGCGTGGGCTGGATCAGGCGCGTGTAGGCGCCGAGCATGAGCGCGCCGAGCCCGGCGACGAGAGCGGGCCCGAGCAGCCCGCGCCCCCGCGCCCCCCCCGCCGCCCCCCCCGCCGCGCCTCCCGCCGCGCCTCCCGCCGCGCCTCTAAGCCGCAGGTAGAGGCGCCGCGCGTGCAGCCACAGCAGCTTCCCCGAGCCCAAGATGAGGGCTGAGTAGAAGAACGTGAAGACGCTGTGGAACATGTGCAGCCACAGGTCCACGAGCGTGAGGAGGAGGGCAAAGAGCACCTGCCCGCGCGGCGTCTTGGGGGACGTGGCGGGGTCGGTGATCATGTAGAAGGTGAAGATGAAGAAGGGCGGCGAGGTGACGGTGCCCCAGAAGAGCGTCTCCATGGGGAGGTGGTGGCGCATGATCCAGGCGCGCAGGAGCGTCTGTAGGGCGTAGAAGACCAAGAAGGAGCCCACCAGCCACGCGCGCTGGATGCGGAAGAAGAAGAGCGTGAGCGCCGCCATCAGCACAAAGGCGGTGAAGGTGACGTCGCCACCCGCCCACTGGTAGGCGGGCGCGGTGGTGATGAGGTCTTGGGCGAGGAGCAGCGAGACGCTCACCCCAAACATCGACGGGTTGAGCACGTGCCGCCCCTCAAAGGTGAGCGCGTACTTGGAGCCCACGGCGAGGTAGACGGGCAAGAAGAGGAGCCAGTTCTGGTGCGAGTAGTTGAGCAGCAGCGCCAGCGAGCAGCAGGAGATGTAGGCGGAGAGCGGGAACACCCACCGGCGGTGGACCGCGAGGCTGAGCAGCACCTCGAGGAGCGCCCCGGAGCCCACCGTGAGGATCATCTGCAGCGGCGTGCGGTTGAAGCCAAAGACGGTGAAGCCGAGGACCCCATAGAGGGTGAGGATGGCCGCGAAGGGCCAGCGCGGGTCGCGCAGCGGGGGGATGACGGCGCGGGGGAGCCCGAGGAGCGCGCGCCCTTGCCCGAGGGGGGCGCGCTCGGTGAGCTGTGTGTTGAGCTGAATGGTCATTTTTGGCAGAACCCTCTCGATCGATTTATCTTTATTCGATCCATCTTCTTGATGGCTCTTGGCGCTGATGGCCATGTGGAATAGCGATCAGCGGAGTTTGACTCAAGCGAAAGGATCAAAGATCAGAAATGCAAACCACCACCCAGAGATCAACCACGACGCGCTTCAGCATGCGGGACACCTGCGGGCTCCTCAAGGAGGCCTGGTACGCCGCCTGCCTGAGCGCCGAGCTCAAGGGGGGGCGGGGCGGGGCGGGGCGGCCGCTCGGGCGCCAGGTGCTCGGCGAGCTGCTCGTGCTCTGGCGCGCCGCCGACGGCGCGCCGCGCGCGATGCAGGACCGCTGCCTCCACCGCAACGCCCTGCTCAGCGAGGGGGTGGTGGTGGACGGCTGCCTCGCCTGCCCCTACCACGGCTGGATGTATGACGCCGAGGGGCGCTGCGCGCAGGTGCCCTCGGAGGGCCCCGCGGCGTCTTCGGGGGCGCCCCGCGACGCGCGCCTCCGCACCTACGAGGCGCGCGAGGAGGGCGGGCTGGTGTGGGTGTGGATGGGCGACGGCGCGCCCGCGCGCCCCCCCTTCGAGATGCCGCGCTGGCGGGCGCGGGGCTGGCGCAGCTACTACATGAAGACGCCGTTCGCCAACAGCGTGACCAACTGCGTGGAGAACTTTATGGACGTGCCCCACACGGTGTTCGTCCACGCGGGCTGGTTCCGCAGCCGCCGCCAGACGGCGGTGCGCGCCGTGGTGGAGCGGACGCGCGACAGCGTGCTGGTGACCTACGAGCAGCCCAACGACAGCGTGGGCGCCTCGCGCCGCCTCCTCAACCCGCGCGGCAAGCCCATGCGGCACACCGACAAGTTCTACATGCCCAACAACACGCGCGTGGACTACGAGTTCGGCGACGAGGGGGAGGTGGACACGGCGTTCATCATCACGAGCACCTGCACCCCCGTGGGGCCGATGGAGACGATGGTGTACACGCTCATCAGCTACAAGCTCGGCTGGCTCGGCTGGCTCGCGGGGCTCTTTTTGCCGTGGTACACGCGGCAGGTGATCGAGCAAGACGTGGTGATCATGGAGATCCAGGGGAGGAGTCTTCAGCACCACGGCGCGCCCATGTTCCGCTCCACGCCGGCGGACGCGCTGCACGAGCACATCGAGGAGCTGCGCGCGCGCGCCGAGGCGGGGGAGGCGCCGCCGCCGCCGGCGGTGGAGGAGATGACGTTCTGGGTGTGAGCGCGGGCGGGCGAGGCGCGTCTCAGCGCCGCGGGCGCAGGCAGAGCGCTTTGCGGAGGGTGCGGAGCGTGAAGTTGAGCAGGAAGGACAGCGAGACGGGGGCGAGGCACACGAGCTCGTCGCCGCGGGCGTGGTGCGGGTTGCGCGTGAGGAAGAAGCGCCCGTCGGGGGCGTCGCCGCGGTAGTCCTCGGGGGGCGCGACGCCCTCGCGCAGGCGCTGGCCGCCGGTGAAGCGGAGGAGGCCGGCGGCGGGGTCGTAGGCGTCGCCAAAGAGGTGCGCGGCGGCGTGGTCGGTGGCGGCGCGCTCCCAGGGGGGGGTGGGGCGGTCGTGGCGGGGCCAGTGCTCCAAGAAGTTGCGCGTCATCAGCAGGTAGGTCTTGTAGCCCTTGGAGATGAGCAGCCAGTACACGGGCTGCGTGGGGTGCAGGAGGCGCTGGGTGAGCATGTAGCGCGTGAAGCGCCGCTGGAGCGCCTGCTGCCCCCAGTAGGCGCGGTCGATGACGGTGTCGCCCGAGAACACCATCCACCACCGCCGCCCCGCCGTCTCCATCTGCCGCCCCACGAGGGTGCTGAAGCCCTTGAGCTCGCCGGTGCGGCGGCTGCGGAGGAGGATGACGTGGGTCTTCTTGTCGAGGTCGGCGTCGAACTGCGCGCGCGTGACCTGCTCGTAGTAGCGGTCGAGGAGCGCCCACAGGGCGTCGCGGTCGCGGGCGGTGAGGCGCGCGCGGGGGAGGAGCTGGCTTTGGAGGGCGTCGCGGGGGGGCGCCGGGGGGGGGCTCGTCTCGTTCGCGCTCATGGCCGCCTCCCGCGACTCGTCTCCTGTGGGGTCGCCTCTCGCGGCGTGTCTTGCGCCTGAGGCGGGGGGGTAGGTACATGTCCAATCTCCCCTTACGAAATCAAGGGCTTTTCTTTTCTAGGAGCTCCCTATGACGACATCGCCAGAGGCGCCGCCCCCGTCGCGGCTCGAGCGCCTCAACGCCACGCCGCCGCGGCGCCTCGCCGTCACGCTGTTCATCTTTCCGCTCACGCTCATCCCCTATCAGCTCCTCAACCACGCCCTCCCGCCGCGCTTCGATCTCCTGACGCCGCTCGACGCCGCGCTGCCCTTCTGGCCCTGGACGGTCACCGTCTACATGAGCCTCTACGCGCTCTACCTAGCGGCGGCGGTGGCGCTCTCGCCGCGGGAGTACCTGCGGGTCTTGGGGGCGATGTTGACGCTCAACTGCCTGTGCTATGTGGGCTTCATCGCCCTCACGGCGCACTACCCGCGCCCGGGGGAGGAGGCGTGGGGGGCGTCATGGTGGGCGTTCGCGTTCCGCTGGATGTTCAGCATGGACCCCCCCGGCAACACCTGCCCGAGTCTGCACGTCTCCACGGCGACGCTCTTGGGGCTCGCGCTCCACAAGAAGCGCGAGGGGCGCGCGGACCGCTGGCTGTGGCGGCCGTGGGGGGCGCTCATCGCGCTGTCTACGCTGACGGTGAAGCAGCACTTCGTGGCGGACGTGGCGAGCGGGGCGCTGCTGGGGTGGGGGGTCTTTGAGTGGTTTGAGCGCCGCTGGGGCGGCGGGGGGGGCGGGCGGTGAGTCTCACGCAGCGCGCCCTGCACCTCGCGTACCTCGCGGGCATGCGCTCGTCCTACCGCCAGCTCGCGGCGGGCGCGCGTGACGTGCGGGGGGCGCAGGACGCGCGCCTGCGCCACATCCTCGCGCGCCACGCGGGGAGCGCCTATGGGCGGGCGTGGGGGCTCGAGGCGCTCCTCGCCGCGCCCACGGCGGAGGCGCGGCGGGAGGGGCTCCGGGCGCGCGCGCCGCTCGTGACGTATGATGACCTCGCGCCGTGGGTGGCGCGGGTGGCGGCGGGGGAGGGGGACGTGCTGTCGTGCGGGCCGCTCAAGATGCTCGAGCGGAGCGGGGGGTCCACGGCCACCAACAAGCTGATCCCCTATAACGCCGACCTGCTCGCGGAGTTCGGCGCCGCCACCAACGCCTGGCTCTATGACCTCTACCGTCACCGCCCGGCGCTGTGGGGGACCAAGAGCTACTGGTCGGTGTCGCCGGCGGCGCGGGCGCGGGAGGTGACGGCGGGGGGGCTGCCCATCGGGCTCGAGGACGACACGGAGTACTTTAGCCCCGCCCTCCGCTGGGCGCTCTCGCGCCTGCTGGCGGCGCCGGGGTCGCTGGCGCGCGCGCCCGATTTTGAGACGTGGCGGCGCGAGACGCTGCGCTGTCTGCTCGAGGCGGAGGACCTCGGGCTCATCTCGGTGTGGAATCCCACGTTCTTGACGCTCTTGATGGACCACCTCGTGGCGCATTTCGATGAGCTGGCGCGGGCCGTGTCGCCGCGCCGGCAGCGGGCGCTGGCGCGGGCGGCGGCGGGGGGCGGCGGCTTCTCGGCGCGGCGGGTGTGGCCGCGCCTGGGGCTGATCTCGTGCTGGGGGGATGGGGCGGCGGCGGGCTTTTTGCCGGCGCTCCAGGCGCGCTTCCCGGGGGTGGAGGTGCAGCCCAAGGGCGTGCTGGCCACGGAGGGGGCGCTGACGGCGCCGCTCACGGGGGTGGGGGCGGCGCTGTGCGTGACGAGTCACTTCTATGAGTTCTTGCCCGTCCGCGCCGACGGGCAGGTGGGGGCGGGG
>VGTA01000178.1 GCA_016874875.1 Deltaproteobacteria bacterium
TAGCGCGTGTCATTCGGTGAGTCGTCTCGGTGGGGCGGTGAGGGGCGCTTGGGGCGCTTGGGGTGCTTGGGGCCGCCAGCGGGCTGCGCGGGGAGCGGGGGGGCTGAGCGGGGGCCTCGCGGCCTCCTCCTCAGCGCGAGGCGCCCTCGGCGGGGCGCCTCGCCGCGCGGCGCGGGTCGCGCAGCGCGGGTCGCGCTCAGGTGAGCGCGACGAGGGGGCTGGGCCCCCTCACGGGGTCACTGAAGGGACGCCACGTAGTGCAGGAGCGCCTTGATCTCGTCGTCGCTGACGGGGAGGACGGGCATGGCGGGGGGGTAGCCCTCCACCACCTGCGCCATGGGCTCCTTGATGGAGCGGGCGAAGTACGCCTCGTCCACATAGAGCTCCGTCCCGTCCGCCATCTTCTCCTTGCGGCCCCAGATACCCTTCACGGTGGGGCCCACGAGGCGCGAGCCGTCCACGCTGTGGCAGGCGGAGCAGGTCTTGGAGGTGAAGAGCGCCTTGCCCTGAGCGGCGAGCTTGGCGTCCACCGCGAAGGCGGCGGGGGCGGCGGCGGGGGCGGCGGGGGCGGCGGGGGCGGCGGGGGCGGCGGCGGCCTGCCGGGCGAAGGGCTTGGCGCCCTCCGCCGCCACCAGCGCCATGGCGCGGGCGATGGGGAGCTGCAGCTTGCCGGCGCGCTCGATGGTGCGCCCGTGGAGCGCGTCGGAGTCGCCGCTCACCAGGTGCGACTTGGCCTCGGCCTCGGAGTTGTAGAGCGCCTCGACGCGGCCGCTCTTGGTGATCTGCCAGAGCTCCTTGTACTCCACGAGCTTGTCGGCCGCGTCCGCGCGCTGCGCGGCGCGGAGCTTGCCAAAGCTCGAGGAGTCGTCGGCGCGCTCGATGGTGAGGCGCGCGCTCTCCTGCCAGAAGTAGCCGGTGAGCAGCGCGATCGAGACGATCACGCTCACGAACGAGGCCACGCCCCAGAAGGTGAGCGCGCCAAACGAGATGTTGTCGGGCTCAGGAGGCGGCAGCGGGTGGTGATCGCCGTGGTGATCGCCGTGGTGATCGTCGTGGTGAGAGTCATGCTTAGACATTGTCGTACCCCGTCGAGGCGGTGAGCTGGGGGTCCTTGCGCGCCACGAGCGCGTCGCGCTTGCACCAGAACAGGAAGCCCATCAGGAACACCCCGCCCACGCCCACAAAGGTCGTGAGGTCGAGCCAGTGCAGGTGGAGGTGGTGGTGGTGGGTGGGCATGATCACAAAGTAGAGGTCCACGAAGTGCATAAAGAGCATCCAGCCCGCCACGAGGCCGAGCATGAAGCGGTTGCGCTTCACGTGGCGGCTCATGATGGTCCAGAAGGGCAGGATGAAGTGCCCCACGGCGATCAGCAGCCCCACGTGCTCCCAGCCGCCCTGCGCGCGGTGCATAAACCAGCCCGTCTCCTCGGGGATGTTGGCGTACCAGATCAGGTAGTACTGGCTAAAGGTGATGTAGGTCCAAAAGACGGTGAACCCAAACATCAGCTTCCCGGCGTCGTGGAACACGCCGATGGTGAGCGTGTCGGTGCTCACGGCGTTGTTGCGGGTGAGCCACAGCACCGAGAGGATGAGCGTCGCGAAGAGCGCCACCACGGTGCCGGCGAACACATAGACGCCGAACATGGTGCTGAACCAGTGCGGGTCGAGGCTCATCAGCCAGTCAAACGAGAAGAAGGTGAGGCTGAGCGCGAAGGCGAGCATCGAGAGCGGCGCGAGGCGGCGCATCTTAAAGTTGAACGCCGAGGCGCTCTCCGCGCTCTGCGCCCCGTCCTGCGCCACGCTGTTCTTGCGGAAGAAGAACGCCAGCACCGCCCACAGCGCAAAGAACACCACCGCGCGGATCGTGAAGAAGCCCACGTTGAGGTAGGGCTCCTTGACGGCGAAGATGGGGTCCTTGGCGGGGTCGATGTGGGTCCAGTGGTACACGTCACCAAAGCCCATGGACAGCACCAGCGCGCACGCCGCCATGAGGGGGATGTTCATGGCGAGGTTCTCGGCGATGCGGCGCAGGCCCGTGCTCCACGAGGCGCGCACCAGGTGGTGCAGGATCGTGAAGAACAGCCCGCCGAGCGAGAGGGTGGTGAAGAAGAAGAAGGCGGTCAGCCACGAGAAGTAGAACTGGTGGTGCAGCTCCTTGGCGTCGCCGCCAAAGAGCCCCAGCAGCCCCCCCCCGAAGCTCGCGCCGAGGCCCACCACGGCGCAGGCGAGCGCGATGGTCTGCGCGCGCTTGGCGGCGGCCTCAGGGAGCTTGGCGTCTTCGTTGAAGGTGTTGGCGTGTCCCATGTTCAGCGGGCCTCCTGTGCAGTGGATTCAGCGCGGTCGCCCGGCTCGCCGTACTGGCTACGCTGGAGCGCGCGCACATAGGCCACGATCGCCCAGCGGTCCTCGACGGAGATCTGGTGCTTGTAGCCCTTCATGAGCTGCGAGGCGCTGCCGTTGGAGATCACGCCATAGATGTGACCGGCGGCGTACTCGCGCATGTAGTCTTGGTGGTAGCTCGGCACGTTGAGCTTGCCGACGGTCTTCACCACCCCGTCGCCGTAGCCGGTCTGGCCGTGGCAGGGGGTGCAGTAGATGCCGTAGCGCTGCTGGCCGCGCGCCATAAACGCCTCGTCCGCCTTCACCTGCGCGGGGAGCGCCGTGATAGGCTGGCCCGCGGCGTCGAGGCCACGCCAGTAGGCGTCGTCCTCCTGCAGGTAGCGGTCGTCGTGCGACGCCACTGCGCCCTTGGTGACGCCGTAGGCCACCTTCAGGAAGTCCTTGCCCACGGCGCCCTCGACGGGGGGGCGCATGGCGCGCTTGTCCTCAAAGAGCTTGCTCTCGCGCTGCGGCTTGTACTTGTCCTGGAGGTCCATGTTCTGGTTGGGGTGCACGGGCGGCTTGCGAGAGGGCTCGCCGCGGCAGCCGAGGAGGGCGCTCAGGCAGAGGAGGCCGAGCGTGACGCGTGTGATGTGGCGCATTGCTTACTTGTCCTCCACCACGGTGATGTGCGCGCCGCCGAGCTCGGCGAGCTGGTTGTGCGTCCTCTCCATGTCGAAGAGGGGGTCCGCCACCTCCACGCTCAAGAAGAAGCCGTCGTCGGTCACGCGGCGGAAGCGCGCCACGCGGTCGAGCGGGTGGTAGGGGCGGGGGAGGCCGTTGAGCGCGAACATGCCAAACACCGTCCCAAAGGCGGAGAGCAGGATCGAGAGCTCAAAGGTCACGGGGGTGGCGAACTGCCACGCGAAGTAGGGCTTGCCGCCGATCACGAGCGGGTAGTCCACCGCGCCGGTCCACCACTGGAGGAGGAGCCCGATGGTGAGGCCGGTGAGCCCGCCGCCGAGGGTGAGCCAGGGCACCTTGGAGCCGGTGAGCCCCATGGCGTCGTCCATCCCGTGGATGGGGAAGGGCGACCAGGTCTCAAACTTGCGATAGCCGAGCTTGTGGAGCTCCTGCGCAGCGTGGAGCAGCTCGGCGGGGTTGGCGAACTCAGCGAGCACGCCCCAGTTCTTCTGCGAGGTCATTTAGTGCGCCTCCTTGTTCGAGACGGCGTTCGAGACGGCGTGATGGGCGTGGGCGTAGCCCTCCCAGTGCGGGTCGGCCTGCGGCATCACGCCCTTCACCTCAGAGATCGCCACGGCGGGCAGGAACTTGAGGAAGAGGATGAAGAGGGTGAAGAACAGCCCAAAGGAGCCCAGGAAGGTGCTCATGTCGTAGACCGTGGGGGCGTAGTAGTCCCACGACGAGGGCAGGAAGTCGCGGTGGAGCGTCATGGTGATCACGAAGCGCTCGAACCACATGCCGATGTTCACGAAGATCGAGAGGATGAAGGTCACCGTGAGGTTGGTGCGCATCTTCTTGGACCAGAAGAACTGCGGCGAGATCACGTTACAGCTCACCATGGCGAGGTACGCCCACCAGTAGGGGCCGAAGGCGCGGTTGATGAAGGCGAAGCCCTCATACGGCGAGCCGCTGTACCAGGCGATAAAGAACTCCATCGCGTAGGCGTAGCCCACCAGCGTGCCCGTCACGAGGATGATCTTGTTCATGTTCTCGATGTGGCGGATGGTGATGAAGTCCTCGAGCCCAAACAGCTTGCGCGAGGGCACGGCGAGGGTGAGCACCATCGCGAAGCCCGAGAAGATGGCGCCGGCGACGAAGTAAGGGGGGAAGATCGTGGTGTGCCAGCCGGGGAGCACCGACACCGCGAAGTCGAACGACACGATGGTGTGCACGGAGAGCACGAGGGGCGTGGCGAGCGCGGCGAGCAGCATGTAGGCGCGCTCGTAGTTCTGCCAGTGGCGGTTGGCGCCGCGCCAGCCGAGGGAGAAGAGCCCATAGCTCCAGAACGCCAGCTTGCTCTTAGCGCGGTCGCGGAGGGTGGCGAGGTCGGGGACGAGGCCCACGTACCAGAACAGGAGCGACACGGTGAAGTAGGTGGACACCGCGAACACGTCCCACAGCAGCGGGCTGCGGAAGTTGGGCCACATCGCCATCTGGTTGGGGATGGGGAGCATCCAGTACGCCGCCCACACGCGCCCCACGTGGATGCCGGGGAACACGAGGGCGCAGATCACCGCGAAGATCGTCATCGCCTCCGCGAAGCGGTTGATGGCGGTGCGCCACTTCTGGCGGAAGAGGAACAGCACGGCGCTGATGAGGGTGCCGGCGTGGCCGATGCCCACCCAGAACACGAAGTTCACGATGGCCCAGCCCCAGCCCACGGGGTTGTTGAGGCCCCAGATGCCCGTGCCCTCCCAGAAGAGGTAGCCGATGGACGCAAAGAGCATCGCCATCACGGTGCCGGCGACGCCGAGCGCGAGAATCCAGTTGATGTTGAGGGGCTTCTCCACCACACCGCAGATCGCCTCGGTGATGGAGTGGAAGTCGTGCTTCCCGGCCACGAAGGGCGGCGGGAAGATCGACTCTTTGTTATGAGGGGATGTGTCAGACATGTGCGCTCACCTTAGCCGGGGAAGCTGGGGTTCGGGTTGCGGACCTTGGCCAAGAACGACGTCCGGGACTGGAGGTTGAGCTCCGAGAGGAGGACGTAGTCGAGGGCGGCGGCCTTGAGCTGCGCGACCTCGCTCTTGGGGTTGTTGATGTCGCCGAAGGTGATGGCCTTGGTGGGGCAGCCCTGGGCGCACGCGGGGGTGATCCGGTCGATGATCTGCTGCTTCACCTCGGGGTTGAGCGCGGCGTTGCGCTTGCCCTTGTTGATGCGCTGCACGCAGTAGGTGCACTTCTCCATCACGCCGCGGAAGCGGACGGTGACGTTGGGGTTGCGCTGCATGTGAATCAGCTCGTCCTGCCCCTTGGAGTAGTTGTAGAAGTTGAAGCGGCGGACCTTGAGGGGGCAGTTGTTGGCGCAGTAGCGCGTGCCGATGCAGCGGTTGTACACCATGTCGTTGAGCCCCTCGGGGCTGTGGACGGTGGCGGCCACGGGGCAGACGTTCTCGCAGGGCGCCGTCTCGCACTGCTGGCAGGCGATGGGCTGGTGCACCACCTCGGGATTGGCGTCGTCCCCGGTGAAGTAGCGGTCCATGCGGATCCAGTGCATCTCGCGACCGCGGCGGACCTGGTCCTTACCCACCATGGGGATGTTGTTCTCGGCCACGCAGGCCACCATGCAGGCGTTGCAGCCCGTGCAGGTGCTCAGGTCGATGACCATGCCCCACTGGTGCCCCTGGCTGTAGTCGAAGTCCCCGTAGATCGACTTCGCCTCCGGGTGGAGGACGGCGAACTTGGTCTTGTCGGGCATCGGCGCGCCGTGCTGGATGATGCCGGGCTTGGCGAAGGTGGGGTTCTCGGCGTAGCCGGCCACCGTCGTCTCGCGCACGATCTTGGGGCGCTCCATGTTCTCGAAGCCCTCGATGGAGTGCTGGCGAGAGTTGTCGTAGCGCTGCACGGCGGCGATGAAGTAAGAGCCCTCCACCTTGGTCACCTTGGCGCCGGAGGCGGCGAAGGGGGCGGCGCTGGCGCGGAGGGGGCCGACGTCAAAGCCGTAGACGGTGGAGTCGTTGTAGCTGCCCTCCTGGTAGGGCAGGTAGTTCTTAAACTCGCGCCCGTAGCCGAGGGTGAGGACCACGGTGTTGTCGGCGAGGCCGGGCATCACCCACGCGGCGGTCTTGAGGGTGGCGCCGTTGAGGGTCACCTCCACCATGTCGACCGCGAAGTCGGAGTCCACGGGGCGCTCCACCACGCCGAGCGCCTTGGCGGTGGCGGGGCTGAGGAGCGCGGCGTTGTCCCAGGTGATCTTGGTGAGGGGGTCGGGGACCTCCTGCTGCCAAGAGTTGTTGGCGAAGCGACCGTCGAACAGGTTGTGCGAGGGCACGAACAGCACGTCGAGCTTGTCGGCGGCGGGGGCGGCGGCGGCGGTGGCGGTGAGGCCGCCGAGGCCGCTCGGGGCCTTGGGGGAGGCGGCGAAGGCGGCGTGGGCGTCGTCCACCACGCCCTCGTGGAGCCAGCGGCGCCAGCGCTTGTGGAAGCCCACGGCGCCGGTGGCGTCCTTCCAGGCGCCGCGCACGAGGTCGTAGCCCTTGGCGTCCTTGTCGCCGAGGAGGGCGGCGAGGAGCTCGAGCTCGCTGAGGGCGGCGTGGAGGGGCTGGATGAGGGGCTGCTGCAGCGCCACCTGCCCGTCGACGTGCGCGAGGTCGCCCCACGCCTCGAGGTAGTGGGCGCGGGGCACCACCACCGCCTTGGCGGCGTCGAGGGCGGCGGTGGTCTCGTTGGTCATGTCGGCGAGGTAGACCACCTCGCCGGCCTTCTT
>VGTA01000179.1 GCA_016874875.1 Deltaproteobacteria bacterium
ATCACCTGCGACCACAGCGAGATGGCGTCGGCGTAGGCGTTGAGGTGCTCGTCGGCGAGGCGCGCCATGCTCACCCACAGGGCGGGCAGGGCGTCGTCGCTCACGCGCGGGAGCTTGCGCTGGTAGGTCTTAAAGAGGCGGTCCCAGTCCTTGGCGGAGAGGTAGAGGTCGACGAGGGGCTCGATGGCGTCGAGGGCCTCGTGGAGGTCGAGCATCTCCTCATAGAAGTGGATCGCCTGGTCGGGGCGGTGCAGGCGGTCGCGGTTGAGCTCCGCGAGGTCGCGGTAGCGGTCGCGCAGCGCCTCGCGGTCCCCGCGCCCCGCCAGCAGCGCCGCGCGGCGCTCCACCATCTCCGCGAGCTCGACCCAGTGCGACGAGGCGCGGTAGATGTCCTCGAGGGCGGCGAGCGCGCGCTCGTCGTTGGGGTCGAGGTCGAGAATCTGCAGGTGGGTGTTGGTGACCATCACCGGCTGGCGCATGCGCTCGGCGTACACCCCCACGAGGCGGCGCAGGCAGGCCACGCGCCCGGGCACGTCGTCCTCTGGGAGCGCGTCGAGCTGCTCCTTGATCAGCTCGATCAGCGCGCTCCACTTGCCGCTCTCCTCATAGAGGCGCACGAGCGCCTCGTGCGCCGGGGCGTAGGAGGGGTCGATCTTGAGGACCGCGCGCCACTGCTCGATGGCGCGGTCGCGGCTCTCGAGCTGCACCTCGGCCAGCTCCGCCATCTCCACCCCGATCGCCACCTTCTCCGCCACGTCGTCCACGGCGCCCTGCTTGGTGAGCAGGGCGGTGAGGAGGCGGCGCCAGTCCTCCTGCTGGCGGTAGAAGTCCACGTAAAAATTGAGCATCAGCGGGTTGCGCGGGTCATTGAGCTTGATGCGCTTAAAGTACTTCTCCGCCTCTGCGTAGTCGGTCATCTTGCGCCACAGGATCATGGCGATCTGGAAGAGCATGTCGCCCTCGTCCTCCCCGCGGCGGCGCATGCGGAGGGCGGAGTCGTAGACGCTCACCAGCTCTTGCCACTCCTGGTGGTCGTTGTAGTAACGCACACAGAAGTCGATGGAGGCGTCCTCGATGGGGTTGAGCGAGAGCACCTCGCGGTGCCACTTGACGCTCTCGCGCTCATCGCGCAGGGCGTGCTCGTTGACGTAGGCGAGCGTCTTGAGGATGTCGATGCGGTCCGAGCGGCGCTGCGTGGCGTCGAGGCGCTTGATGAGGAACGCCGAGAGCGCCTCCCAGCGCTCGTTGAGCTGATAGAAGGTCTGCAGGGTGGCCTTGGCGGGGTCGTTGCGGTCGTCGATCTTGAGGCTCTCGAGCAGCCACTCCTCCACGCGCGCGTCCTGCGGGTCGAGGGTCATCAGGAGGTCCGCCGCCTCGTGGTAGCGACGCGCCTGGTGGCGGGGGTTCTTGGAGGTGGTGGCCTCATCGAGGAGCTTGGCGAGCTGCTCGCGCTGGCTGCTCTCCACGTCGCTGAGGAGGCGCTGGTAGCGCTCAGGGGTCTTAAAGCCCGAGATGAGCTTAGCCGCCTCGCGCACGCAGCGCACAGCGTCGTCCTGCTTGCCGAGTCGGTCGGCGGAGATCTCCGCCATGCGCATCAGCAGCGCCGCCTTCTCGCCGGGGTCCTCCACGAGCTCGAGCTCGATGGCGCAGAGCTGCAAGGCGAGGGTCCACTCGCCGTGCTTCTCGTAGAGGACGCGCGCGGCCTTGAGCGCGTCGTAGTTCTCGGCGTCGATCTTGTAGGCGCTCACGTAAGCCTTCATCGCCATGTCGTCGCGCGCGAGCTCGCGCGCCCACACCTCGCCACACAAGAACAAGAGGTCCGACGACAAGAGCGGGTTGCCCTCGCGCGCCGCCTCCGCCCGCGCCTCAAAGCGCTTAACGAGGCGGCGCCACGCGGCGCGCCCCTGCTCGGGGTCGGGCTGCGACTGCGCGAGCGCGCGAGTAAAGTCCACCCACGGCGCCCACTGCTCCGCCGCCTCAAAGGCCCGCTCGCGCGCGTCGATCTCTTGGGGAGTCATGCTCTGGATATTCTGGGGCCGGTCGTGTGAGGACGGATTGTGGGACATGGGTTCTCCCTCAGCGTGGGGCCGCGGTGGCGCTTCTCAGACAGGTGCGCTATGCTACAGAGTCGATGACCAAAGCACAACCACAGGAAAAGAGAGCCACATTGAAGAGAGCGGAATACGCCCCCCTGCGCGCAGATCAGCTGCGCTGGCGCTGCGACGCGGCGCTGATCGAGGCGCTGCGGGCCGCGCGGGCGGGGGAGACCTCGGTCACCGCCCCGGCGGCGGAGGAGGGGGCTGAGCAGGAATCAGCGCCCGAATCAGCGCCCGCGCCCGAAGCCGCGCCCGATTCCTCCCCTCGCCGGCGCGTCCGCCCCCCGCGGGGCGCCCGCGTGGTGGAGCGCGAGCGCCCGCGCGCCCCCCTCAGCGGCGCCCTCGTCTCCCCAGCGCCCGCCGACCCCCTCACCGCCGAGGCGCTCTACTTTACGCAGGGGCGCGCGCTCGAGTCGCTGCAGCTGGGCATCCGCATGGAGGGGCCGGGCTACCACATTTTCGTGGCGGGGCCATCGAGCACCGGCAAGACCTCCACCGTCAAGGCGATGCTGCGCGACATCAAGCGCCCGCAGCGCGCGCGCCATGATTTCGTATACGTCAACAACTTTGAGGACGCCGACCGCCCCCACCTGCTCACGCTGCCGGCGGGGGAGGGGCGGGCGCTCAAGCGGGCGGTGGCGCGCTTTGTGGAGCTGCTGCCGGAGGTGGTGCACGGCGCGCTCTCCTCGGAGCGCGTGGAGCGGGCGCGGCGGCAGCTCGAGGAGCGCCTCGCGGTGCGCCGCGAGCTCGACCTCGAGGCGCTGCAGGGGGAGTGCGCCGGGGCGGGCTTCACGCTCGTCAAGGGGGGCGAGGACCTCGCGACCATCGAGGTGGCCATCGTGGTGGGGCGGCGCCGCAAGCCGCTGCACATCGACGAGTGGACGCTCGAGGTGGAGCGCGGCAAGCTCAAGGCGCCCGACGTGGACGGCGTGCTCGCCGCCCACGAGGCCCTTGAGCTCAAGCTGCACCAGGTGTGGGAGCGGGCGCAGGCGGCGGAGTGGGAGGCGAAGCGCCGGCTGTCGGAGGTGGAGGTCGCCGAGATGAGCGTCGCCCTGCGCCACAGCGCGCAGTCCCTGACTCCCTTCTACGCCAAGGGCAAGCCGGCGAGCGCGCTGTTCGCCTGGGTGGAGGGGCTGGCCAAGTGGATCGAGGACCACCTTGAGGAGCTCAAGGAATACAAGAGCTCCAAGGAGGAGCCCCTCGACCTGCGCGACGTGCGAGTGCTGCAGGTGAACCTGATTCACGAGGCCGCCGCGGAGCCGCCGGTGATCTTTGAGCAGAGCCCCACGCTCATCAACCTGCTCGGCACCATCGAGCGCTCCGGGGACGACACGCACCCGCACCTCGACTACGGCGACATCCGCGGCGGCTCGCTGCTCAAGGCCAACGGCGGGGTGCTGGTGGTGAACGCCAACGACATGGCCACCGACGCGCCGCTGTGGCGCGCCCTGCTGCGGGCGCTGCGCGCGCGCGCCCTCGAGATTCAGTCCCCCGACCAGCTGTTCGCCTCGGGCGGCTGCCCGCTCAAGCCCACCCCCATCCCGCTCGACGTCAAGGTGCTCGCCATCGGCGACGACGAGCTCTACAGGGCGCTCTTTGTGAGCAATGACGACTTTGGGCGCGTCTTTAAGATCAAGGTGGAGTTCGACGACGGGCTGCCCAACGCCCCCGAGAGCGTGGGGCTCTACGTGGCGCACGCCGACCGCGTGGCGCGCGAGGAGGGGCTGCCGCCCTTCAGCGCCGCGGCGGTGGGGCTGTGGGTGGAGTTCGGCACGCGCCTCTCGGGGCGCCAGGACCGCCTCTCCACGCAGCTCGGCACGCTCACCGACGTGCTGCGCGAGGCGTCCTTCTACGCCCAAGAGGAGGGCGGCGCGCGCGCCGCCGAGGTGAGCGCGGCGCACATGCGGCGGGCGCTGCAGCAGCGGTTTGAGCGGCACCAGCTGGTGGAGGATCAGCTCTTTAAGATGTTTGACGACGAGGTGATCGAGCTCAGCCCCTCGGGCTGGGAGGTGGGCGCCGCCAACGGGCTCACGGTGCTCGACTTTGGCGACCACGCCTGCGGGCACCCCTGCCGCATCAGCGCGAGCGTGAGTCCGGGGGAGGCGGGGGTGGTGAGCGTGGAGCGCGAGGTGGAGCTGTCGGGGCGCCTGCACGACAAGGGGGCGCTCACGCTGAGCGCCTACCTCCGCGCGCGCTACCTGCCCGACGCCGTGTGCGCGCTGCACGCCACGCTCATCTTTGACCAGCTCCACGACGAGGTGGAGGGCGACAGCGCCTCCCTCGCCGAGGCGGTGGCGCTCATCTCGGCGCTGTCGGGGGCCTACGTGGACCAGGGGGTGGCGATGACCGGCGCCCTCGACTCTCGCGGGCGCGTGCAGGCGATCGGGGGGGTGAACGAGAAGGTGGAGGGGTTCTTCCGGCTCTGCAAGCTCAAGGGGCTGACGGGGGCGCAGGGGGTGGTGATTCCGCGCGCCAACGTGCGCGACCTCGCGCTGCGCCAGGAGGTGATCGAGGCGGTGGCGGGGGGGCGCTTTTGGCTGTGGCCCGTCTCCACGGTGGACGAGGCGCTCGAGGTGCTGTGCGACCGCGCGGCGGGGGAATCGGAGCGCGCGCCGCACGCGCGCCTCGAGGGGCCGCCGCCGCTCGACGGCGAGGAGCGCGTGGGGGCGTGGGCGCCCGCGGCGCCGCTGGCGGCGCCCTCCTTCCCGGCGGGGAGCGTGAACTTCGCCTGCCGGCGGCGGCTGCTGGCGCTGAGCGCGGTGGCGTCGAGCTTTAACGGGGCGCGCTAGGCGCCCGCCTCGCGGGCGACGAGGAGGGGCGCGGGGCGCCTGCCCTCCACGAAGTCCTCGTCGATCAGCACCTGGGCGACGTCGGGGCGGTCGGGCAGCTCGTACATGACGTCGAGCATGAGCGACTCCATCACCGAGCGCAGGCCGCGCGCGCCGCTCTTGCGCCTCAGCGCCTTGCGCACCACGGCGCGCTTGGCGCCGTCGGTGACCTCGAGGGTGATGTGGTTGAGGGAGAGCAGGCGCTCATACTGGCGCAGGAGCGAGCTCTTGGGGCGCCAGAGCACCTCCACCATGGCGTCCTCGCTGAGCTCCTCGAGGTGCACGAGGACGGGCATGCGGCCCATGAACTCAGGGATCATGCCAAACTTGAGCAGGTCCTCGGCGCGCAGGTGCCGGATGAGGTCGTTGTAGGGGAGGTCCTTACCGGCGGCGCGCGAGAGGGCGGGGGCGGCGGCGTCGGCGCTCGCGGCGCGCTCGCGGGCGCCAAAGCCGATGCTGCCCGGGGTCATGCGCTGCTGGATCAGCTTGTCGAGGCCCACGAAGGCGCCACAGAAGATAAACAGGATGTGCGTGGTGTCGACCTGTATGGGCTCCGCGCGCGGCGAGCGCCCCCCGTCGGGCTGGATCGTCACCTGGGAGCTCTCGATGAGCTTGAGGAGCGCCTGCTGCACGCCCTCGCCGCCCACGTCGCGCCCGGCGCTGCCGCTCGCGCCCCGGCGCGCGATCTTGTCGATCTCGTCGATCACCACGATGCCCCGCGCCGCGCGCTCCACGTCGCGGTCCGCCGCCTCCCAGAGCGCCTTGATGACGCTCTCGACGTCCTCGCCCACGTAGCCGGCGGCGGTGAGGGTGGTGGCGTCCTTGACCACGAAGGGCACGTCGAGCAGCTCCGCGATTCGCTCGGCGAGCGCGGTCTTGCCCACGCCGGTGGGGCCCACCATGAGGATGTTGCCCTTGGAGAGGCGGACGGGGCTGCTGAGCGCCTCGGCGCGCGTCTCGGCGCGGCGCTGGTGAAGGGCGGCGTCGGGGGCGTCGGGGGCGTCGGGGGCGTCGGGGGCGTCGGGGGCGTCGGGCGCGTCGAGGGCGGGGCGCTGCGCGGGGCGCTCTTGCGCGTTGTCGTCGAGGCGCTTGTAGTGGTTATACACCGCCACGGCGAGAGTCTTTTTGGCGGTCTCTTGGGCGATGATGTGGGCGTCGAGGTAGTCTTTGATCTGCTTGGGCTTGAGGAGGTGCGCGCTCCGGGGCTTGGCGAGCGGCGCGAGGCTCTCCTTGTCGCCGGCGAAGACCTCCTCGCAGCGCTGAACGCACGAGAAGCAGATGTAGATGGCCTGCGCGCCCTTGATGAGCCGCGGGGGCTTGGGGGGGTAAGCGTTCCCACAGAATGAGCATTTTTTCTCTGTCATCGCCTCATCGCTCCAGCGTCTTGATCGCTCCAGGGGGGGCGCGCCGCCTCAGGTCGAGTCATGAGGCTGTGGTTTGAGTCTCTGTGTCCTGAGTCTCTCGGCTCTGTCCTCAGGCGGCGCCGTGGACCGCGCTAGCCCCGCTGGCGGGGCGCACCATAGCGGATCGGAGGCGGATTTGCACCTGCTTGTTGACGGTGGCGCGCGGCGCGGGGGGCGCCGAGGGGGAGAACACGGCTCTTGTGTGATTTATGTGGGAGGATGCATATATATGTGTTCAGGGGTGCCTGCTCGTCAGCCCTGCTCGTCAGCCCTGCTCGTCAGCCCTGCTCGTCGGCCCAGAGGTCATCAGGGTCGCGCCCCTCGTCGCGGGGCGCGGAGTTTTGAGGCGCCGAGTCTTGCGGCGCGGAGTTTTGCGGCGCGGGGTCGCGGCTCGCCCTGGCGGCGCTCGCCTGCGCCGCG
>VGTA01000180.1 GCA_016874875.1 Deltaproteobacteria bacterium
CACGTCGGTGTCGTTGGTGAGCACGTTGACGGTGTTGTTCGTGGTGGCGTCCTCCGCCACGGTGAGCGAATCCGCCACCGCCAGGGGGGCGTCGTTGACGCTGGTCACCGTGACGTTCACCGCCGCGGTGCTGGTGACGTTGGCGGCGTCGCGGATGGTGCAGTTGAACGTGTCGGCGCCGATGTAGTTGGCGTTAGGGGTGTAGGTGACCAGGCCGGTGGTGGTGTTGAAGGCGCGCGTACCGTTCGTGGGCGCCGTGCAGCTCACGAGCGTGAGGACGTCGGTGTTGGGCGCCGCGTTGGCGAGGTCCGCGTCGGTGTCGTTGGTGAG
This sequence comes from Deltaproteobacteria bacterium, assembly GCA_016874875.1. Lineage (GTDB taxonomy): Bacteria > Myxococcota_A > Bradymonadia > UBA7976 > VGTA01 > VGTA01. The sequence goes on from VGTA01000180.1 coordinate 331, forward strand.
CACGTTGACGGTGTTGTTCGTGGTGGCGTCCTCCGCCACGGTGAGCGAGTCCGCCACCGCCACGGGGGCGTCGTTGACGTTGGTCACCGTCACCGTCACCGCCGCGGAGCTCTGAGCGCCGGCGGCGTCGCGAATCGTGCAGCTCAGGGTGGCGACGCCCACAAAATCGCCGCTGGGGGTATAGGTGACCACGCCCGTGGCGACGTTGACCACGCGGGAGCCGCTCGTGGGGGCCGTGCAGCTCACCAGCGTGAGGACGTCGGCGTTGGGGGCGGGGTTGGCGCGGTCAGGGTCCGCGTCGTTGCTGAGGACCTCGATGAGCACCGAGGAGCCCTCCGTCGTCGTGGCCACATCCGCCACCGCCACGGGGGGGTCGTTGACGTTGGTCACCGTCACCGTCACCGCCGCGGCGCTCGTCTCGCCGGCGCGGTCCTGGATGGTGCACTCGAACGAATCCACGCCCACAAAGTCACGCGACGGCGTGTAGCGCACCACCCCCGCGCCGCGGTCCACCGTGGCCACGCCACGCGTGGCGGGGGCGCACGACACGAGCGAGATGAGGTCTGGGGTCGCGCCGGCGAGGTCGACGTCGAGGTCATTGGCGAGGACAGGGATGACCACCGCCCCCGAGTCCTCAACGACGGTGACGGCGTCGGGGGTGGCCTGCGGGGGCTCGTTCTCAGAGGCGCAGGAGGAGTCACAGCCGTCCCCAGCGATCAGGTTGCCGTCATCGCACTCCTCAGGCGCCCCCGCCGCGTCGAGGCCGAGGACGCCGTTGCCGCACGCGCGGCGCTTGCAGAGCTCACAGGTGTCGCTCAGGTCCGCGGCGCTCACATCGGGCGTCCCGTCATCGCACTCCTCCCCCACGTCGAGCACCTCATTCCCGCAGAGGTTGCCGGAGCAGGGGACCAGGCCCACGTCGCCGGGCGCGGGGCGAAAATACACCCCATCGATCAGATTTTCGGGCTCACAGAGGCAGTGGCTGCTGCAGCCATCACCGTCATCGAGGTTGCCGTGATCGCACTGCTCGCCGGGGTCCACGCGGCGGTTGCCGCAGCGGAAGGGGCGGACCGTGACGACCTGCTCTCCGCACACCAGCGAGAGGCGCTCCACGCGGTCAATCGGGCGCCCCTCTTGATCTGGGGGCACCTCAAAGCGGCAGCCGCCGCCGAGGGTGGGCGGCGGGCCCTCAAACACCACGTCGCCCTCAAGGCGCGTCTCCCCGCGGACCACCAGCTTGGCGGAGGGGTCGCCGAGGCTCAGCGTCAGGCCATCGACGCGCAGCGCGCTCAGCGTCACCTCCGCGGTCCCCGCGGCGCTCTCCTCACGCAGGCGCAGGGCGAGGGCGCTGGTGGCGAAGCCCGCCGTGGAGAGCGCGCCGAGGTCGCTCGCCCCCGTCACCGAGAGGCCCTCGCCGCCCGCGAGGGCGCCCTCCACCACCAGGTCCCCCCGCGAGACGCGGAGGGCGCGCGCGCCGCCGAGGGGCGCGGGGGGCGGCAGGACGCTGAGCGAGGAGAGGCGCGCGGCGGGCTCGCCCGACGCGGCGCCCGCCTCCACGCTGAGCGAGAGGCCGCCCGCGAGCACCGTGAGCGCGCCCGCGGAGAGGCGCCCGGCGACGGACGAGGGTCCATAGACATCGGCGCCCCCGCCCACCGACAGGTCGCGCCCCACGGCGAGCTGCCCATCGAGCAGCAGGTCCCCGGCGCCGAGGCGCAGGACGCGCCCCGCGGCGCCCTCCTCGAGGGCCTCAGCGTTCACGTCGCCGAGCGACAGCGCGTAGCGGCGGGCGTCGAGGAGGGGGCGCACGGCGCCGTCGTGCTCAACGGCCGAGGGGGGCGCGAGGGCGTCGCCCTCCACGAGGAGCCCTCCGCCCACGGAGAGCGGGTTCTTGAGGTAGAGGTCGCCGCCGAGCAGCTCGAGTCCATCACGCCCGAGCGCCGCGCGAGGGAGGCCCTCCACCACGAGCTCATCCGCCACCACCAGGCGCTCCGCCACCACCGAGAGGCGCGCGAGGCGCCGCAGGGTGTCGCGGTGGGGGTCCTTGGAGGTCACATGGAGCGTCGCGGGCGTCGCGGGCGTCGCGGGGCGGGCCGGCGCCCACCCCACGAGTCCCGCGGCGCCCACATGGGAGGCCGGGACCGAGAGCACCTCGCCCGTCACGGGGTGCGGCACGCTCGACAGCTGCGCGTGGCTCGCCACGAGGGACCCGGTGAGATTCTGCGGCAGCCGCGCGCGCGTCGAGAGGAGCAGGTCGCGGTCCGCGGTGAGGCGCTGCGCGTAGTGCGCCACCGAGGCGCGCTCGACCTGGTGCGCGCTCCGCGCCCAGTACGCCAGCTCCGCCTTGAGCGCATAGGGCACCGCGCCGAGCTTGAGGGGGCGCAGGCAGCTGAGCTCCCCGACGCACAGCACCACGCGCAGCTCACGGCGCGTCGCGAGGAGCGCCGCGAGGTCGCAGCCGCCGAGGTCCGCCTCATCGAGCGTGTAGTCGAGGACGCTGTGGCGCACCGCCACATCCGCGCGCTCCCCTGCGCAGACGAGCTGGTCCTTGAGGTCATAGATTCGGACCGAGACGCGCGGCAGGACGCGGTCGCCGAGGAGCACGCCCGCCTGCGCCACGCGCGCCTGGAGGTTGAGGCGCGGGGGGACGCGCGCCCCGTCGCCGCCGAGCGCCAAGACCAGGGGGTCGGGGGCGTAGAGCTGACAGCGCAGCGTGGGGTCCCCGAGGACGCCCGCCTCAAGGCCGCAGTCAGGCGCGAGGCCCTGCGCGGCGGCGCGGAGGGCGCAGGAGAGACTCAGGGCACAGAGCGCGCTGACGAGGGGGGCGCGGGTGCCCGAGCGCCGAGGGAGGCGGGAGGGGGCCATAAGGGTGCTCACGGTTGAGGGTCTGAGACGCTGAGCGAGATGTTCACGAGGCCGCCCGTGAGGCTGTCGCTGTCGAGGACGACATAATAGACGCCGGGGGCGAGGTCCTCAGAGAGGCGCGCGAGGGTAAAGAGGCGGGAGTTCGTGGCGTTGTCATTGCAGATGAGCGACGCCGCGTCGCCGGGGCGCGAGAGCGTAAAGGGCTGCTCACAGCCCCCGCGCAGGTACAGCACGGGGTCCACGCTCTGCGAATCCGCCGTCACCACCACGCGGCTCCGCTGGCCCAAGACGAGCTCGAGCGCCACCTGGCGCTGCCCTAGGCCCGTTGAGGCGGCGGCGGGGTCAAAGGAGGGGCTGGTGGGCTGCACGAAGCCGGCGAGGTCGCGGTCCACGCACTCCCGCTGCACCCACCCGCGCCCGCCGCTGGTGGCCGTGTTGACCTGAAAGATGAGGTCCTTGGGCGCGTCGCCGCGCGCGTGGAGCACAGAGGCCACGAGGCGCCGCTGGTCGGCGCACGTGAGCTTGACCGCCACGTCCGTGACGCCGCGCGCGCCTGTGCGCTCATCCCCATAGCCCCCCACCACGAGGTAGTGGCGCCCGGCGGGGAGGGCGCGCGGCGGAATCATCGACGAGCGCTCCACGCCGCCGTCGTCGTCGCACGCGGCGCTGCGCACCTGATCGCACTGCTCGCGCAAGAAGAGGAAGGTGTCGGGGTGAGGGGCGGGCGGCGAGGGGGCGGCGAGGGCCCCCACGGGGTACGTCTCAAACGAGACCCAGGTGGGGCTCGTGAGGTCCAGCTCGATCACCTGCTGCGGCGCGCCCGACGTCACCACGGCGCCGTTGGGCTGCACGCACTCAGTGACGGAGTAGTAGGAGTCGCGCCGCTCGGGCGGGAGCGAGGCGGGGGGGGTGGTGTCCACGCGGACCAGGGCGGAGGCGTCGCGGAGGCGGCGCCTCTCCTCCTGCACGCCCTTGTTGCCCAGCTTACACGAGGTGACGACCTGGCAGCGGTTGTCGCAGTCGTCATTGTTGACCGCGTTGCCATCATCACAGGCCTCCTTGGGCTCCGCGCTCAGGACATCCAAGACGCCATCCCCGCAGCGCGCGGGCGTGCAGGAGGGGCGGCAGTAGAGGCGCGGGTACTCCACGTCGAGGCGCAGGGGCGTGGCGTTGAGGGAGGTGCTCAGGGCGCGCTGGCTCGAATCGCGCGGGCTCTGGAGGGCGCAGAACGCCTCGCCCGACGAGTGCGCCTGCGCCGCGACCCACGCCGCCGTGAAATCGGCGCGCTCGCATGGCGTGGTCGCGCCTGGGGTCAAGCACGCCTCATCGCACGCGAGGTCGGGGGCGCTGGCGGGCGGCACGCAGAGGGCGACGTCGCCGGCGCAGGAGAGCTGGTCGAGGGGGGCGCCGAGGGGCGCGCGTCGATAGAAGCGGCAGTTGCTGAAGGGGGTGTCCTCGCAGTACCTGCTCTGCGAGGCGCCGGAGTTCCCCCCCCCCGCGTCGCAGAGCTCCTCCCCCTCACGCACGCCGTTGCCGCAGACGCTCTCGAGGAGGGCGCTCACGCGGACCGTCACGCCGCCGCAGGTGACGTCAAAGACCTTGGGGATGAGCTTGCCGGCGTTAGGCAGCGGGGCGGGGATGCGCGCCGGCGACACGGCGCACTCGGCGCCCACGCCGGAGAGGGGGCCGTCAAAGGTGACGCGGCGCGCGAACTGCACGCGCCCCTTGAAGCGGACCTCGTCGAACGCGGGCGCGGCGCCGGGCGCGCGCGCGTCATGGTTGACGCCGAGCGTGTGAGCGGAGGCGGAGAGGACGACGAGGGGGCTGCCGCCGCGGAGGGCGGAGAGCGCCTCACCCGCCTTGAGGTCCCCCGTGACCTCGAGATCCCCCTCGAGGCGCGCGCCCGCGCGCACCTCCAGCCCCCCCGCCTCAACGGCGGCGGCGCCGGAGACGCTGAGGTCGCCCGTGATGTGCAGCTCTGGGCTGGAGAGAGGGCGGAGGGCGGTGAGGGCGACGCCGCCCGAGGCGCGCGTGAGGCCGCGCACCTCAAGGCGCGAGGAGTCGTCACGCGCGTCGCTGGCGGCGAGCGGCGAGAGGGTGAGGGAGTCCACGAAACGGAGCGCGCCGCCCACGTCGAGGCGGTGGCGCGGTGCGCCGGCGGCGAGCGCGGGGGCGCGCCAGCCGGCGAGGGCGCCGCCGCCCACCGCGGCCTCGCCCAGCACGCTCACGTCGCCGAGGGCGAGGGCGCCTGCGCGCCTCACCCGCGCCCCCCCCGCCACGCGCGCCTCCTGATCCACCACCGCGCGCCCCGCGCTGACCGCCACGTCGCCCGTGACGCGCAGCGCGCCGCGGACGGAGGCGGCGACGCCGGCGGCGTCCTCCGCGAGCTCCGCGCGCGTCAGCGTGGGCCCCACGGCCGCCGACGCCCCGAGCACGACCACGTCGCGCGCGCCCAAGACCAGCTCGTCGAGGAAGCCAAAGGGCTCCGCGCGCGCCACATACAGCGCGCGCGCCCCCTCCGCCGCCGAGAGGGGCGCCCACCGGATGTAGCCCGCCTCGCCCGCCGCGGCCCGCGCCTCATCGCCGCTGAGGCGCAGGACCTGCGCGCTGAGCGCCGAGAGGGGAGCGGTGCGGAACGAGATGTGCGGGGGGGCGGTCACGCGCGAGAGGGGCGCTGGGCGCGCCGCGAGGCGGTGCGCCGCGTGCGCGAGGAAGGCGAGGTTGGCCCTGTGCGCGGCCTCCGCCGAGCCCGCCCGCTCCACCTTGAGGGCTGAGGGGGCCGAGGCGACCGTCACCCGCTGCCCAAAGCAGCGCTCTTGAGGCGCCACGCCGCCCTCCGGGGCGCCGCTGAGGCAGACCTCGACGTCAAAGGCGCTGCGCTGGGCGACCGCGTAGGCGAAATCGCAGCGGGCGTTGAGGCCGAGCTCGAGGTTGAGCACGCTGTCGAGAATCTTGACCCCTTCAAAGACCTCTGTGCAGTCGCCGGCGCTCAGGAGGTTCTTGTATCGGACGGTGGCGCGGTAGATGTGCCCCTCGAGGATCGGCATGAGCGCCTGGCTGATGCGCGCCTGGAAGCTGAGCTTGGGGCGCACGGGCGGCGGGGGGAGCGCCTCGGGCTGGGAGGTGATGGGGCGCAGCCCGCTCCCCCACGGCACCGTCGCCGTTGGCTGCGCGAGGGCGCTCGCCGCCCCGAGGGTGATCGCGAGGAGGAGCGGGCGAGTGATCTGCGTCACGCTCGCTGAGAGGGCGCGCGGGCCGCTCTGGTCTTGGGCGCGAGGGGGGTTGAGCATTGGGGGCACCCCTCATATGTATTTGCTACATATGATTTTTTTGTTTTTTGGTGTGCCCACTGGGTCTTGAGAGCGTTGGAGGCGCTTGGGGAGCGCGTGACGCGTCTTTGAGAGGGAGGGCGACAGGTTTCGCTTTGTCGCATTTATTGTACGAAAAAGATACAGGAAAGCGGGTGACGGGGGGGCTGATATAGGTGATATAGGTGCCTGATATAGGTGCCAGGCTCTTATTATCTACTTATTATA
>VGTA01000181.1 GCA_016874875.1 Deltaproteobacteria bacterium
AGGCGCGGCAGGCGCTGCGTGCCGCCGTAGCCGGGGATGATGCCGAGGTTGACCTCGGGCTGGCTCATGATGAGGTCGGGGGACACCACGCGCGCGTGGCACGCCATGGAGAGCTCAGCGCCGCCGCCCATCACGGGGCCGCCCACGGCGGCGATGACGGGCTTGGGGCAGGACTCAATCCAGTTGAGGACCGCCTGCCCGCTCAGGCACAGCGCCTCCGCCTCGCCGTGGGTCTTAAGCGCCGCGAGCTCGTTGATGTCGGCGCCGGCGAGGGCGCCCTCGTAGCCCGTGAGCACCACCCCGCGCACCTCGGGGTCCGCCATGAGCGCCCCCACCACCTCGCGCAGGTCGGCGAGGGTGGCGGCGTTGAGGGCGTTCTTGGCCTCAGGGCGCTGGATCGTCACGAGCGCGACGCCCGCCTCGGGGCGCGAGAGGCGTAGGTTGGGGTAGAAGGCGGGGGCGCGGCGGGCGCGCACGCTCTCGGTGACCTCGAAGCCGGGGTGGGCGGCGGCGTAGGACTCGCAGAGCGCCGCCACGCGCGCCATGCCCCACTCGCGGGCGAGGGAGAGGACCCCCACGCTAAAGCCGAGGGCGGTGCGCGTCATCCAGTCGAGGTCGGCGGCGGCGCACACGCCATAGTCGAGCACAAAGAAGGTGCGCCCAAAGAGCACGGCGAGAATCCGGTCGAGGACGGCGCGCTTGACCTCCTCGGTGTAGGTGGAGTCGAGGGGCGCCCTGCGGTCATGCCACGGCGCGTCGCCCTGCGCGGTGAGGAGGGCGGGGGGCGCAAACCACGCGCCGCCGGTGGGCGCGTCGCGCATGAGCTCCTGGCAGTGCGCCGTGAGCAGGTTGCCGCGCGTGAGGTCCATCACGTTAAAGGGCCCGCCGCCGCCCACCGCCTCATTGACGATGCGGTCCACCTGCGCGGGGTTCGCCACCCCCTCCTCCACGAGGCGCGCCGCCTCGGAGATGTAGTTGCAGAAGATGTCGTCGGCGGCGAAGCAGGGCACGTCGGCGGTGAGGACGGGCACCTTGCCGAGGCGCGTGAGCGTGGCCAGCATGCGCGCCGTGAGCCCCTCGTCGCCGCCGCCCACCACCTCCACGGGGAGGGAGCGCCAGGCGGGGAAGAAGGGGTGGTTCACAAAGCAGCGCGCCGGGAGCCGCGCGTCGCGCGCGATCTCGGCGCGGGGGATGCCGGAGGTGGCGAAGCCGATGAGGCAGGCGTCCCCCACCACCGCCTCCACGCTCGCCAGCAGCGCCCGCTTGAGCGGCAGGCGCTCCGTGGCCGCCTCGAGCACATACTCGCAGCCGGCGAGGTCGCCGAGGTTGAGGGTGGGGCAGAGACGCGCGCGCACGGCGGCGGCGGCGCGCTCGGAGAGCTTGCCGTTGCTCACGCCCTTCTTGAGGTACCCCTCGATGCGCGCCACGCCCGCCTCGAGCGCCTCAGCCTTGATGTCGTTGAGGTAGACCTTGGCGCCCTCCACGCGCGAGAGCGCGGTGAGGAAGCCGTAGGCGAGGTCGGGGCCGATGGAGCCCGAGCCGATGACGCCGACGATCATGAGTGTCTCCTTGCGCGCTGGCGCCGCGCGACGCGGCGGGCGCGGGTGGTGGTGAGGCGCTCGTCTTAGCGCACCGCGCACCGCGGCTCAAGGAGGAAGTCCACGCTGCCCACCTAGGCGAGCCGCTTAGGTCGATTCGGCGCAGGGGCGCGCAGGGCGCCGCCCTCAGTCAGGCTGGATGTTGTGCGTGTGCACCGAGATCGCCGAGGCGCCGTTCACTGAGCCATGAGGGAAGACCACCGCCACGCGGTCCGCCTGCGTGAGGTGCTTCGAGAGCCACTCGTTCACCTCGTCAAAGGTGACCGACGCCGGAAGCTCCCACAGCCCAAACCCGTCGGACGAGCCGCCGAGCTTAGTGGCGCTCCAGTGCAGGGTCGCGTGCTGCCCCCACGCCTGGCGCCTCAGCTGCCAGTCCCCCTGACGTGACCATTGAAATGTGATGATCATACCCGTGCTACGCCGAAGCAGAGTGAGTTTTGCCATGATGAAATCCTTGTGTGAGGCCTTCAGGGCTGTGTCTAAAGCGAGGTGCTTGATTAAAAAAATCAAAAGGATTAAAAAGATTGAAAGGATTGAAAAATTATCAAGATGAGCGACGCTAGCGCATCATCGATGCTAACAGAAATGCCGCACAATATCAAGATTATCAAGATTATATCAACACCATAGGCGCTCTACTTGACATGAGGGCGCTCTCAAGAGCGCTCAAGGACAAAGATGAATGCACGATCATGACGATGAGCACGAGAGCCCCCTCACTCCTGAAGACTCAGAGGAGGACATCATCAGCGCCCTAGACACAGCCCTAGACACAGCCCTAGACGCAGCCCTAGACACAGACGAGCTGCGCGCCTCGACCAGCCGCCAGGGGGCTCCGCTAGAGGACGCTCAAGACATCCGCGAGCTCCCTGAGCACCTCCACCGCTATCACAAGCTCATCACGCCGACCCAGATGATGTGGCGTGCGATTGAGCGGCTCAAGGAGCTCTATTCCAAGCAACCGACAGGGGCGCCTACCGCTCAAGAGGGCCAAAAGAACCGAGAGAGCCAAAAGAGACCTCGCTGCGCCCACCCTCGCCGCAGGCGCCCCAGCGCAGAGAGCGCGCCCTTGATTGAGACGGAGAGGCAGGCAGCGATTGAAGACCTCGGGCTCGCGGACCTTGAGACCCTCATCTTGTTCAACCTCAAGCGCGCGGCGCTCAAGGTCTTCCGCGTCAGCTCTGTCGACCCGGACGCCATCGCAGAGCGCGGCCTCAAGATCTGGCAACATCAGGCTCGCAAGCACACGCCGGGAGCCTCAGAGGCCCACGAGGATACCCTTGGGGACTCGCTCGATGAGCTGCGGGCCGAGGAAAATCTGCGCAGACTAGGAGCGCAAGAGAACGGCCAAGGGTTCCTCTGCGCGCATGTGCGCCTCGCCCACAAGCGCCTGTATGATCGCGAGACGCCGATCATCTCAGAGCCGATCCTCTCAGAGGGTTCAGATCAGGGCGCCTTCGTTCTCCCAAACAAAGACTCGGAGTCAGCGCACGCGCAGCATCAACGCTACGCGGCCCACATGTTTCAGGAGCGCCTCTACGCGGACCTCTACGCGCACCTCAGCGCGACCGACTTCTTTGAGGACCTGATCAAGGAGAAAGAGTCGCAGGCGCCAGCGCAGGTCCACATCATCCAGCGCTGGCGAGCGCGCATCGAGTCTCACACGGCCCCCTTGAGCCCTCAGGAGTCGATCTGGGAGCACACCGAGCTCAAGGAGATTGACCTCGTCACCACCACGCGCCGCCCCGCTGCGTGCACAGCGGAGATCAACATCGAGGCGCTCAACCTCACGCAGCTCTTTAGGGAGGAGGCGAGGGCGCGCCGCCTGAATGAGCAGAGCTACCTGAAGAGTTGGCGGCGCACGAGAGACGACCTCAGCGAAGAGCTCTCAGCGCGCATCGAGAAGCGCCAGAAGCTCCTCAAGGAGGAGGAGCGCGCGTGGATGTTGAAGCTGTACGCGGTCGCGCGAGAGGTCGGGGGCGGCTCGGCGGAGATCCGCGCGGCCACGAAGGTCCTCGCGGCGCGCGCGCAGGGGCAGCTCTGCGAGCTCAATCATCTGCCAGAGGTGTGCAAGCACCCTGAGCTGTCCATCCGCGATCCCCTCACGGACGTGTGTGTGCACATCGCGGCCAGAGCGCTCTTTGAGCTGCTCTCGCGCGATCGAGCGCCCGCAGTGTCCACAAGCGACACGCAGGGCCGTTAGGGCGCATAGGAGACAACACATGACATCGCTCACTCAAATCGCAGAGCTCTATGGGCTCCACCTCACCCGCCACCTGACGCTCCCCCTCCCGCCGAGCGCGCAGCTCACGCGCGGCCTCTCCGAGGCGCCCGCTCACCTCCAGGGCGGGGCGCTCATGGATCAGGGCGCGCTGCGCGACCTCTTCAACGACCTCTTCAACAACCTCTCGAACGGCGCTGGGCTCACCGCGCCCGAGTTCGCCGCCCCCGCGCTCACGGCGCCGCTCCCCCTCACCCCCGCGCGCCCCTCTGAGCCCGCCCCCGCGCTCGACCTGCCCAGCGAGCTCGACGGGTGGCGCGTCACCTGCGCCCCGCTCAGCGGCGAGGGGGAGCGGCGCGGGGCGCGCCTCAGCGTGTACTCATCAGCGCCCCTGCGCGGCCTGCGACTCAACGAGCGCGCGGCGCTCACGCCGAGCGACGTCCTTGGGCGCGGCGCTGAGGAGGCGAGCGACCAGGCGCCGCAGGGCCCGCTCCCCTCGCTCCCCCCGCTTCATCTCGATTTTGACCTGATGCGCGGCGAGCGGGTGGCGCTGCTCAGCGACGACGGGCGCGGGCTCGTGCTCTCCCTCGGCGCGCTGCTCGAGGTGGCGCTCACGGGCGTGCCGCGCCCGCTTGACGACCTCCCCGCCTGCCTCTCGCGCCCCCTCGATGACCTCGGCGCGCTCGCCAAAGAGGCGCGCAGCTCCGTCACCGCGCAGACGGAGGCGCTCGGGGAGCTCTGGCGGCGCGCGCGTGACCCAGAGGTGCGCGAGGCGCTCGTCTGCGCCCTCGACGACCTCGGGGTGTGGAGCGAGCTCTGCACGCAGGGCGCCCTTGAGCGCTGCGCGCGGCTCGCGCGCCTCATCGAGGAGGTCGCCGTCCTCGACCCCTTTGAGGAGCGCCAGGAGCTCATCGAGGGCCTCGCTCAGCTCGTGGAGGGGCGCGAGGCGCTCGAGCGCGCGCTCTCCGCCGAGGAGGCGCTCGAGCTCAACGCGCCCACCCGCGCCGCCGCTGACGCGCTCGACGCGCGCGCCCGCTCGCTCCTCGCCAGCCGCGCCAGCTCCCCCGAGTGGCGCGCCCTGCCGCGCCCGCGCCTGAGCGTGAAGGCGCCCGCGCGCCACGGTCAGTGGTGGCGTCTGCTCGCGCCCTGAGCGAGGGGCTCAGAGATAGAGGCAGCGCGCGGCGAGGGCACGCCAGGTGAGCGCGCTGAGGTCCCCGCCGAGCCCGCGCGTGACCTGCCCAAGCCCCTGAATCGCGTTGAGCTCGTTGAGGCTGAGCGAGGCGCTCACGGGCGCGTCGAGGTCACCGCAGAGGAGCGCGCGGCAGTAGGAGCGCTGCAGGGCGAGGTAGGGCTCTTGCCGCTCGGGCTTGCGCGCGAGGAGCTCGAACACAGCATCAACGTTGGCGCCGCGCGCCCAGCGCGCCCCGAAGCGCTGAGTGAGGCGCGCGGCGGCGATTCCCGCGAGGTAGGGCTGGGGGGCGACGGGCGCGAGCCCCCACGGGAGGAGCTGCTGCGCGGGACTCACGATCGCGTCTGGCGCGCGCAGGGCGATCGCGCTCAAGAGCGCGCTGATCGTCTCTATGGCCTTGGTGCCGTCCCCCGCGGCGTCGAGGCGCAAGAGGACCCCGGCGCGCTCCACGCTGCTGTACCAGCTCGGCGCCACCCCCTCCGCCCGGAGCGCCTCCTCAAGCTCCTCGAGCGCCTTGAGCTCCTCAAGCCTCTCAAGCCTCTCAAGCCCTGCGCCCTCTCGGTGCGCCACGGCGTGATAAGCGACGACGAGGGGATAAGAGCTCTCGGTGAGGAGGAGTGTGCGCTCTGCGCCGCTCGCGCTCTGCGACAGCTCCTCCCAGCGCGCGAGCGCCTCGCTCGCGTCGCTGAGCGCCTCCTCCGCGCACCCGCTCGCCAGCCGCCAGCGCGCGCGCGCCCCCCACAGCTTGCTCAGCCCAACGCTCAGCGCGCCCGTCTGTAGGACAGCGTCGATCTCATCAAGGAGCCCCTTGACCTCATCACGCGCAAGGAGCTCCAGCCCGAGCAGCGTCTGATCCGTGAGGCTCTGGAGGCGCGACGCGAGCCCCTCACAGGCGATATGCTCGGTGAGGCAGCCCATGGAGAGGCGTCGCGCTGTGCCCAGAAGGCGAGCGGCGCTCGAGGTCGGCGCGCGCGCGCGCGCCCGGCGCCCCTCGCCCAACAGGCGCATGAGCGTGGCAGCCGCCGCGATCCACTCCCTGTCCTCCTCGAGCCCTCCCACGTGCCGCCGCGCGGCGAGGCGGGCCTCCTCAAGCGCGGCGCTCATCAGCGGGCCGAGCAGCTCACGCGCCCCTGCTCTGTGGGGCGCAGAGAGGGCGTTGGAGGTGAGGGCGATGAGCTCGTTGAGGCGCTGCTTGGAGAGGTGCCCGCGCTCTGATGAGAAGGCGAAAGTGAGCTGCGAGAGGTCCCGCGCGAGCGTCACGAGCTCATGATCGCTGAGGCGCTCGAGCTCACTCGCGGTGTGCTCCTCAAGGCGCTCAGGCGCGGAAAGGCGCCCGAGGGTGAGCCTGAGCGCATCTGAGAGGGTCTTCACCCCGCACGCCTCGATGCGCTCGCTGAGCCCCGCCGCCCTGAGCGCCTCGCGAGCCTCGCCCTCCTGCCCACACGCCACGAGCAGGCGCGTCACGCCCTCACACGGCGCGAGCGCGCGCGCCTTGGCGGCGAGCCCGCGCACCGGCTTGAGTTGACCCTGCTCGTCACACTCAGCGCTGCAGGCGACCATCACCTGCGGCGTCAGATCAGAGATCCACAGGCAGAGGGCGAGGGCGAGCGAGAGGTCAAGGGAGCCCCCCTCGAGCAGCACCTCCTGCGCCCCCCCCC
>VGTA01000182.1 GCA_016874875.1 Deltaproteobacteria bacterium
GGCGGCGTCCCGCGCCCCCGGCGCGCCAGGGGGCGTCACGGCGCGCTCGGCGGGGTGGGCGGCGCCCAGCGCGGCGCGGCCCCCGCCCCCGCCCCCGCCCCCGCCCCCGCCCCCGCCCCCGCCCCCGCGCTCTCTCCCGCGCCCTCTCCCGCCCCCGCCCGCTCAACCCCCTCCAGCCACCCCTCCGCCCACTCCAACGCGCGCTGCGCCGGCGGCACGAGGAGCGCGCGCAGGGCGCCGCGCAGGGGCTCAGGCCCCCACGCCGCCAGCGGCGGACTCAGGAGCGCCGCCCCAAGCGCCACCCAGGCGGCGGCGCGCAGCGCGGCGGCGGCGGCGGCCCACGCGGAGGGGGGCGCGAGCAGCTCCTCGAGCGCCTCGAGACTCTTGAGGCGCTCGCGGCGCGGGCGCACGCGCGCCCAGCCCTGCGGGCAGCGGCGGGCGAGCAGCGCGCAGAACGCCTCCACGCAGAGCTGCGCGTGCGACAGGTCGCGCAGGCGCCCCCGCGGGCGCACGTTAAGCACCCGCAGGCGCAGGCGCAGGCTCACGGCGTCCACCCCGAACGCCTCCTCCCCCGGGAAGAGGTAGAGCGCCTGACTCGCCACGAGGCGCCGGCGGGCGTTGAGGACCTGCGACACCAAGAGGCGCACCTCCTCCACCGTCACCTCCTGCCGCTCGCCGAGCCCCTTGAGCGGCTTGGCGTACCACACGTCGCAGCGCGCCGCCGTGAGCTCCACCCGCTCCACGGGGTGGAAATCGGCGAACGGGCGAAACTTGAGGTTGTCGAGGTTGCCGCTCCCCACCCCCTCCACCTCATAGTGGCTGAGGGGGATGGACGTGCGCGAGGGCTCGAGGGCGAGGGGCGGCTCGTCGAGGTGGAGCTGCGGCCCATCGGCGCGAGGGGGAGGGCTGCTACTGGGAGAGTTCATCGGCGAGCCTGCGGGTGTCGGACTGGTGGAAGAGGACGCGAATCTCGATGCGGCGGCTGAGGGCGGCGTCCTCGCGCCCGCGGGCGTCGAGGGCGGGGCGCCCCTCCCCGAACGCCCCGGCGAACAGCAGGCGCTGGTACGGCGAGTCGCCGCGCCCCTCGGGCCGCTCGAGGAGATAGTTGAGCGCGCTCAGGGCGCGCTCCGAGGAGAGCTTGAGGTTGTGCGTCACGGTGCCCTCCGAGCTCGTGTGCCCCTCCACCATCACCCCCTCGATGGCGTTCTTGAGCTCGGGGTCGCTGAGGACCTGCCGCAGCGCCTGCGACACCGCCCGCAGCTCTTCGAGGCCGCGCGGCGAGAGGGCGGCGTCGTTGTGCTCAAAGAGCACCTCGCTCTTGAGCACCAGCTTGCCCCCCTCCTTGTCCACGCTCACGCCCTCCGCGTTGAGGCGCTGGACGCTCTGCTCAAAGCTGTCCATCACGCGCTCCCGGCGCGCCGCCTCGCGCTGCAGGCGCTCCTGCAGCTCCCCCACGCGCTGCGCGAGCGACGAGTTCTGTGTGCCGAGGGAGGAGTTGGCGGCGGTGAGGCGCGCGCGATCGCGCTCGAGCGCCTCCTTGTCGCCCAAGAGGGCGCGGCGCTCGGCGTCGAGCGCCTCGCGCTCCGCCGTCAGCCGCGCCTTGTCGCCCAAGAGCGCCTCCTTGTCGCCCAAGAGCGCGGCGCGCTCATCGCGCAGGCGGGCGCGCTCCTCCTCGAGGAGGCGGAGCGCGGCGTTGGTGTCGCTGAGGTCCACGAGCGTGCGCTCGAGCTCCACGCGCTTCACGTCGAGCTCCACGCGCCGCGCCTCCAGCGCGTCGCGGGTGGCGCTCAGCGTCACCCGCTGCGCCTCGAGCTGCTCGGTGGACTCGCTGTAGCTCGACACGAAAAAGATCACCGCCAAGAACAGCACCAAGACCAGCGAGGTCATCAGGTCCACCACGCTCGACCAGGGGTCCTCGGGGAGCGGCTCGCCCGACTCGTCATACATGGCGCTCACCCCCGCCCCGGCTGAGCGCCCGCGCGCGGCGAGATGGCGGGGGCGGTGACGCTCAGCTCGTGGCGGTGCTGCGAGAGCAGCTCGCGGCTGAGGGCGCTCTGGTCGCGCACGGCGGCGGCGAGCCCCTGCACCTCCGCCCGCAGCGCCGCGAGCTCGCGGAGGAGGGCGGCGTCGGCGGGCGCAGTGGTGGCGGGCGCAGTGGCGGCGGGCGCAGTGGCGGCGGGCGCAGTGGCGGCGGGCGCGGCGGGGCGCGCGAGCGCCAAGGGGAGCTCGCGAATCGACGAGGCGAGCTGCCCGATCAGCTCCTGCAGGTGCTCGTTGGACTGCTTATTCTGCTGCCAGATGACCTCGCGCAGCGAGTGCGGGCGCAGGAGCGCGCCGGGGCGGTTGGCCAAGAAGGCCTGCTGCTCCACCTGATAGACGAGGCGCGGGTCGGCCTTGGCCACATAGTCGAGTACGCGCGTGCGGAAGGAGGCCTCCTTGAGCAGCGTCACCGCCCGCACGCACATGGACGCGCCGAGGGCGCTCAGGCTCGTCCAGAAGGCGCTGCCCATGCTCGGCAGGGCCTCCTTGACGCCGTCCTGCACCTCCTGCGCCGACCCGCCGAAGGGAATCTGGGCGAGGGCGAGGGTGAGGCCAACAAAGGTGCCGAGCAGCCCACACATCAAGAGCAGGGGCGGCAGCTGCGCCCACAGCTGCGAGGCGGCGGGGTTGGGCGGGAGGAGGTCGTCGAGGGAGCGGGTGAGCTTGATGGACCCCTCGCGCTCAAAGTCGAGCTTGGCCTGCGCGAACACGCCCCCCCAGCGCCCGAGGGCGAGCTGGAAGCGCAGGTAGCGCACGCCCTGGCTGAGGGAGATGACCACGAAGGCGGCGGTGAAGGCCTGGTTGAGGGCGTTGGAGCGCGCGCCCCAGGCGATGTCGGCGAGGGTCTGCCACATGAGTATTGGACGGCTCCTGTGTTCCTGTGTTCCCGTGTTGGCGGCTCACGAGCGGGGGCGAGCGAGCGGCGCGGAGCGAGGCTATTCGGGGGCGGGCGCGGGGTCAAGGGCGGCGGGGGCGTTCTTCACCGCGATGAGCTCCGCGCACACGCTCACGGCGATCTCCTCGGGCGTCTCGGCGTGGATCGCCACGCCCACGGGGCAGCGCACGAGCGCCAGCGCCTCCGGCGGCAGCCCCGCCGCCGCTAGACGGCGCGCGAAGCGCCCCCACTTCCCCGCGCTCCCGATGAGCCCTAAGAAGCGCAGCGCCCCCGCCGCGCGGCGGGGCGCGAGGAGGGCGACGAGGCGCTCGTCGAGGGCGTGGTCGTGGGTGAGCACCACCACGAAGGCGCCGGGGGGCGGCGGCGAGGCGCGCAGCTCGTCCTCGGGGGGCTCGCAGCGCACGTCCGCCCCGGGCGGGAAGCGGTCCGCGCGCGCCCACTCGGGGCGCGCGTCGAGCACGAGGAGGTCAAAGCCGGCGGCAGCGGCGGCGGCGGCGAGGGCGGCGCTCACGTGCCCGGCGCCGCAGAGCACCAGCAGGGGCGGCGGGGAGTAGCGCAGGAGGGTGGCGGTCATCTTGCCTCCACAGCACATGCCGAGGTCGTGGGTGAGGTGGGCGCTGAGGTGCTCGAGCGCCGCGCGCCCCGGGGCGGCGAGGAGGGCGCGCGCGCGCTGCACCGCGAGGTGCTCAAAGGCCCCGCCGCCTACCGTCCCCCGCTGCGCGCCCGCCGTCACCCACATCTGCGCTCCGCAGAGGCGCGGCGTGGAGCCCCCCGTGTCCACCACGGTGACGCACACGAGCGGCTCGCGCGCGCGGAGAGCCCGCGCGGCGAAATCAAGGTCTGTCATGCTTGTCTCTCGATTTTTTCAAGCGGCGTCTGTACAAACTGAGCGCCCTCGACTCCGAGAGTCAACCACAACCCACCTCCCGCCCCCCTCAGCTTCTCCGCTCACCCTCTCCGCTCACCCCCTCCGCTCACCCCCTCCACTCACCCCCTCCACTCACCCCCTCCACTCACCCTAGGAGCCACCCCCATGCTGACGCGCCGCGCCCTCGCCGCCCTCGCCTGTACCCTCCTGAGCGCCCCCGCCCTCGCGCAGGAGCCCGCCCCCGCCCCCGCCCCCACGCCTGGCGAGAAGCCGGCGGTGATGCTCCCCAAGCTCAACCTCCCCAAGGGCGACCTCAAGGCCAAGTTCACCCCCAAGCCCCTCCTCGGCACCCCCATCCAGGACGAGACGCCCCTCGCCCCCGTAGTGGGCAAGGACGGCTTCGTGGCGCGCGTCAACGCGGTGGGCGTGCCGCTCAAGGCCTTCACCGAGAAGTACGAGCAGTTCGCGCAGAGCTTCCAGAGTCGCAAGCGCGCCATCCCGCGCAAGCTCGCCCTGCGGTACCGCGAGAGCCTCGTCAAGCGCCTCGTGGAGGAGGAGCTCATCGCGCAGGAGGCCAAGCGCCTCAACGTCAACCCCACCCCCGCCGACCTCAAGGAGGCCCTCGACGAGCACAAGAGGCTCTTTAGCTCCGAGGAGCAGTTCCTCACCTACCTCAAGAGCAAGAGCCTCACCGAGCAGCAGGTGCAGGAGACGCTCCTGCACAACATCCTCGTCAAGCTGCTGCTCAAGCGCAGCCAGGTGGGGCAGGTGACCGAAGAGGAGGTGAAGGCCTACTACGAGAAGAGCAAGTCCAAGTACGAGGTCAAGGAGCAGGTGCGCGCCAGCCACGTCCTGATCAAGCTCGAGGCCAGCGCCACCCCCGAGCAGGTGAAGGACGCCCTCGACAAGGCCACCGCCGCCGCCGCGCGGGCGCGCAAGGGCGAGGATTTCGCCGCCCTCGCCAAGGAGCTCTCCGAGGGCCCCACGGCGCCGCGCGGCGGCGACCTGGGGCTCTTTGGGCGCGGGCGGATGGTCAAGGAGTTCGACGATGCGGCTTTCGCGATGAAGCCGGGGGACGTGTCGGACCCCGTCCGCACGCGTTTCGGCTGGCACGTGATCAAGGTGCTCGAGCGCCAGGAGGCGCACACGCGCACCCTCGCGGACGTCAAGGAGAACATCAAGCGCATGCTCGAGAGCCGCGCCGAGCGCCAGGCGCGCGCCGACATGATCGAGGCGCTGCGCGCCAAGGGCAAGGTGGAGGTGTACCTCCCGGAGGAGCGCGACGAGGACGCGGGCAAGCCCACGCTCCCCGTCAAGACTCAGCCCGCGCCCGCGCCCGCCGCGCCCGTCGCGCCCGCCCCCGCCCCCGCGCCCGCCCCCTGAGCCCACGCGCGCCTCGCGCAAAAAAAACTTGACCGCTCCCCCGATGTCGTGTATAGCCACCACCACGACCACGGGGTAGTAGCTCAGCTGGGAGAGCACTTGACTGGCAGTCAAGAGGTCAGGGGTTCGATCCCCCTCTACTCCATCGTCCCCTCTAGGGGTAGTAGCTCAGCTGGGAGAGCACTTGACTGGCAGTCAAGAGGTCAGGGGTTCGATCCCCCTCTACTCCACTCGGAGACCACGCGCGGCGGACCTCAGCGTCCGCCGCGCCCCTTTTCGGCGTCTTCCTGAGGCGCCTTCCTGAGGCGCCGCCCCTGCGCTCAGTGCTGCACGTCCGCCGCCTGCGCCGCCTCCTGCGCCGCCTTGCGCTGCGCCGCCACGGCGTCGCGCACCAAGACCCACTCGCGGTGGTAGAGGCGCAGGCTGTCGAGAGTCATCTGAAGCAGGGCGCGCTCCTGCATATCGGGGGAGTCGTGCACCAGGGGGCGGAGCTGATAAGACACATCAAAGAGGCGGTCGCAGAGCTGGCGGAGGAGCTCGGGGTCGCAGGCGGCGCGGGGCTTGGCGGCGAAATGGGCCTTGTAGTCGTCGTGCACGCGCTGCGCGGCGGCGCCGAGCTGTTGCACCCAGCCGTCAAAGACGAGGGCGTCCTGGGCGCGCGACACCTCGCCGAGCTCCTGGGTGTAGGCGTTTAGACTCTGCGCCACCACCTCGATGTTGCGGACGTGGGACTCCTCCTTCAGGCCCGCGCGCTCGAGCTGGCGCATCTGCTCGATGAGGTAGGTGAGGTTGGCCACCACGCGCGAGAGGGTGCTCAGGCGGCGGGAGGCGCGGGGGTGGCCCTGGAACTGGTGGCGGTAGACGCCAAAGCTCTCGTTGGCGAGGAAGGCGAGCAGGCCGGCGCGCTCCTCGGGCTTGCCCTGCGCGCGCGTCTCCGAGATCGCCGCGCGCTCCGTCTCGTAGAGGGCGATGTTGTCCTGCAGGCGCTTGAGCTGCGCGCCGAGGTCCTCAGGCGCCGTGCCCTCCAGGGCGCCGTGCACGCCGCTGAGCAGCTCCTCGGCCTCGGCGTGGAGGGCGCTGGCGTCGAGAATCAGCTCGGAGAGCAGGTTGATGTCGCGCGTGTTGCGC
Source organism: Deltaproteobacteria bacterium (assembly GCA_016874875.1). Taxonomy (GTDB): domain Bacteria; phylum Myxococcota_A; class Bradymonadia; order UBA7976; family VGTA01; genus VGTA01. The sequence continues at coordinate 6,315 of VGTA01000182.1, forward strand.
GAGAAGCCGGCGAAATGGCGCTGGTAGCGCTCGTCGGCGAGGCCCACCCACTCGATCACCGCGTAGGCGCGCTGGGAGGGGCCGCCGAGGGCCTGCAGGGCGCGGATGGCGCCCGCCTCGCGGGTGTAGAGGTCAGCGCGGTCGGCGAGGAGCTTGGAGAGCTCGTCGTGGAGGCCCTGGGGGAGGCCGTTGAGGTCGCGGCGGAGTCCCTTGAGGCGCGTGGCCCAGTCGTCGAGGAGGGCGGCGTTGCGCGAGAAGCGCGGCTGGCCGGCGAAGCCCGCCTCGTAGTGGTTGTGGAGCTCTTGGGCGGCGTTGCGGACCTT
>VGTA01000183.1 GCA_016874875.1 Deltaproteobacteria bacterium
GCGCCTCTAGGTCCACCCCCGCCGCGTAGGCGCCCCCCGCCAGCGTCAGCGCGAGGGCGAGCGCCGCCGCCCACCCCGGCAGCGCGCGCGGGGGGGGCGCCGCGCCCTCCACGCGCCCCGCGCCCTCCAAGGGCGACGGCGCCGCGCTCGCGCCCCCGCCCGCCGCCGCCGCCGCCTGGGGCAGGGGCGGCAGGGTCAGCTTGGGCACTTCGGTGAAGAAGGTCTCGTTGAGCTGCGCCCCCTCGAGCTGCATCTGAAACTGCGAGAACGGCAGCAGGTGACCCGTGAGCGGCAGGGGGGCGCGGGCGAGGGCCTGCGCCAGCGCCGCCGAGTCGCCGCGCAGCGACATCAGCGACTGCCACCCGGGCAGGTTGGGGAACGCCCCCGCCTCCCCGAACGGCTCTAGGTGCGTGGAGGACCCGAGGGTCTGCGAGAGCGAGGGGGGGTTGATGTTGAGCGAGGGGCTGAGCGAGGGGCTGCGCGAGGGGCTGCGCGCGTCGTCCGCCGCGGCGCTGGGCGGCGAGGGGTGGACGGGGGCGGCGGGGGACGCCGCGGGCTCGTCGTCGCCGATGGCCATAAACAACATCTCCTCAGGCGGGGTGAGCTCCGCCGCGAGGAGCTCGCCGCCCGCCTCGTGGCTCCACGTGTCGCCCGCCTCGTGGCCCCACGTGTCGCCCGCCTCGTGGCCCCACGCGTCGCCCGCCTCTTGGCCCGCCTCGTCGCCCCACTCTCCGCTCGCGGAGACCTCCGCGAGCGACCGCAGCTCCGCCTCTAGGTCCACCTCGAGCTCCCTCGTGGGCGGCGCGTCGTGCTCCTCCGCGCGCGCATCCAGCGCCTGCCCCTGCCCCTGCCCCTGCCCCAAAGCGCCGAGTCCCTCAAGGCCCCCGAGCTCCCCAAGCCCCATCTCCGCCGCCAGCGCGCTCAGCGCCGAGCGCATGTCATCGTCCCCCTCACCCCACGTGAAGCGCGGGGCGGGCGTTGTGGGCGCCTCAGCGACCTCCAGAGGCGGCGCCGCCGACATCAGCGTCATGGAGGCCGCCGGGCGGGAGGCGGAGATGAGCGTCTGCGGCGGGGCGGGCGGGGCGCTCACCGCCGCCAGCCCCAGCGCCGTGGGCATGCCCTGCGTGGCGCCGCGCGCCCCCAAGACGCTCGCCTGGTACTCGCGGCGCGTCGTCTCGAGCGCCACCCGCGGCGACTCGTCCTCGGGCAGGCTGATCGCCTCATAGGAGCTCGTCTGCGGGCCGAGGCGCCCGAGGGCGGTGAGGGGGTCGCCTGGGGCGATGGTGTTCACCGGCGCGAGCGCGATGGAGGCGCGCTGCCCCTGCTCCGCCGAGACGCCCACCTCGAGGAGGGCGTCGCGCACCTGCGAGAGCGTGGCGGGGCGCTTGGCGGGGGACTTGGCGAGGCAGGCGTGCGTGAGGCGGAGCAGCGCCTCCACCTCCGCCGCCGCGCCCTCCACCTCCTCCGGCTTGACCTCGAGGCGCCCGCTCTTGATGAGCACCTCCGCCAGAATCTTGTCGGCGCCGCGCCCCTCAAAGGGGAAGCGCCCCGTGAGCACAAAGTAGGCGATCAGGCCGAGCGCGCCGATGTCGGCGGTGGGGGCGAGGTCCTTGCCAGAGGCCTGCTCGTGGGTGAAGAACGTGGGGTCGTTGAAGGTGACGCGCGCCTCGCCGAGCTTGTGGACCCCCGACAGCCCCGAGCCCGTGGCGTCGCCGAGGCGCACGGAGCGCGGCGACCCCTGCTCGTTGAGGAACACGTTGGTGGGCTTGAGGTTGCCGTGGAAGCGCCCCTCGGCGTGCAGCGGCTCGAGGGCGTCGCACAGCCCCCCCAGCAGCGCCGCCGCCTGCGGCGCGCTCAGGCGCCCCTTGGCGCGCGTGTAGCGGAGGAGGTTGGGGCCGGCGTGCAGCTCCATCGCCTGCCACACGCCCCCCGTGGGGTGGGAGTCGAAATCGAGCACAGAGAGGATGCGCGGGGAGCGCTGCTGCGCCTGGAAGCGCACCGCCCTCATGGCCTCCTCGTGCAGCTGCGGGGTGCTCGGCGTGGGCAGGTAGTACTTGATGATGACGGGCTGCTGGCCCCGCTCGTCGCTCCCCTTAAAGGTCGCCGCCACGTCTGAGCGGGAGATGAGCTCGGTGGGCACAAAGCGGTTTTTGATGCGCTGGTGGAGCAGGTCGCGCGGGTTGGTCATGGCGGGGGTCTCCTTGGTGTCCTCTAGACGCTATCACCCGCTCGGCGCGCTGTGAAGTCGGGCGCTGAGATTGGCGTTGAGGTTCATGCCGAGGCTGAGCCGCGGGCGTTCACCGGGCGCTCACAATAAAAGCGATCGCAAAATCAAAAAAACCTTGACGCGCCCCACGCCCCCTGCTAGAACAGCACCACCTGCGAAGGTGGCGGAATTGGTAGACGCGCTAGGTTGAGGGCCTAGTGGCCGTAAGGTCGTGAGGGTTCAAGTCCCTCTCTTCGCATACACGCTCTTTTAGACACGAACAGCTCGGCCCCACCCGCGAAGGTGGCGGAATTGGTAGACGCGCTAGGTTGAGGGCCTAGTGGCCGTAAGGTCGTGAGGGTTCAAGTCCCTCTCTTCGCATCCGCCGAGCTCAAGCACCAGAGCGCCGCACACAACAACACTAGAGGGTCGCCCCAGGCGGCCCTTTAGCCTTTTCGGCGCCCGCGGTCCTGGCGCCCCCCGTCGCCGCTGGCCCCTCTCCGAGTCCCCCCTCTCCAGGAGAAGACGATGCCCCCTGCGTACGCCGCGTCCCTCGCCGCGCCCCTCGCCGCGCCCCTCGCCGCGCCCCTCGCCGCGCCCCTCGCCGCGCGCCCCGCCGCGCCCCTCGCCGCGCTCGCCCTGAGCGCCGCGCTCGCCCTGAGCGGCGCTGGGTGCTCCGTGCACGGCATCACCGGCGACACGATGTCGGAGTACGCCACGCTGCACCTCACGCCCTACCTGCTGAGCAAGCGGGACGTGGCGATGGCCTGCGAGGTGGGCGTCTCGATGGGGCCCTTCCTGCTCTCCTTTGAGCGCGTGACCACCCCCCCGGACGAGGCGGCGGTGTCGACGCTGGTGACGGCGGCGATGTGCGCGGAGCGGGAGGCGTGGCGGGAGGAGCTGCGCGCGCTCCGCGCCCTCCGGGCGGGGGACGCGGCGGAGGCGCAGGACGCGCGCGAGGCGCAGCGCCGCGCGCATGGGCTCGCCGCCAGCCGCTACGCCGAGTCTTATGAGCGCATGCGCCGCCTGTCGCCCAAGGACGCCTGCGGCGCTCTAGAGCCGGAGGGGGAGCTGACGAATCTGCTCGGCCTCCTCGCGGGGCTCCTGGCCGTGCAGCACGACCGCGCGTCGGGGGTGATGGTGGGGGTGGCCACCGATACGCCGCGCAAGGTGGCGGCGCGGGCGCGCTGCTTTGATGACGCGGCGGACGCCCGCTGGTGGGGGCTGCCGCGCGCCCTCGAGGCGGCGGTGTGGTTGGTGATTCCGGGCTCTGGGCCAGAGGGGGTGAGCGATTCGGCGGAGGTCAAGGCGCGCGCCTACGCGCAGCTCTCCGCAGCGGCGGCGCGCGGGCGCGCGGCGGGGGTGCGCGTGGCGGACTCGGTGTTCGCCTACGCCGCCTACGCGGTGGGCGACCTCGAGCGCGTGCGCGCCGTGCTCGCGGAGTTCGTCGCCTCTCGCAAGGAGACGCCGCCGGCGGACGCCTGGGCGCTGCTCGACGAGACGTCCTTTGGGCAGCTCGAGGCGCTCTCAGACAAGCTGTGGACCGAGGCGCGCGGGCACCGCACGCCCGCGGGGCAGCTCGGCGCGTCGTGGGAGGAGCCGGCGGCGGCGCCGGCGGGGGAGGGGGAGGACCTGCTGGAGGGGCTCTGAGGGGGGCGGGGCGCTGAGGGGGGCGGGCGGGGCGCTGCGGGGGAGCGGGTGAGGCGCCGCTGGGGGGGCGAGCGCCGCAACTTGAGTGTGTGCGGCGGCGTGGTTCATGGTACACAGGGGCGCCTGTCTCGTGACAGCCTCACCCCAACCACGACCGCGCCCCCGCGCCCCCTGTGAACGCCCAAGGAGAGCTTATGTCGACGCTGAGCCCGTCTTTTCGCGCGCCGCTGACCCCGAGCGCGCCGCGCGCCCGCCTGCTCGCCGCCCTCGCCGCCCTCGCCGCCCTCGCCGCCCTCGCCGCGCCCGCCGCGCCCGCGCTCGCCGCGCCCGCCGCGCCCGCCGAGCGCCGCGTCGTCTGCGTCTATGACCCGTCGGGCGCCAACGGCGACCTGTTTCAGATGATGAGGGACTACCAGGTGGCGGCGCTGGAGTGGGGGGTGTCCCTAGAGCTCAAGCCCTACACCGACGAGAAGATCGCCTCGGAGGACTTTAAGGCCAAGCAGTGCGACGGGGTGCTGATGACGGGGACGCGCGGGCGCGCCCTCAACCGCTTCAGCGCCACCCTCGAGGCGATGGGCGCCGTCCCGAGCTACAAGCTCCTCAAGGCGGTCCTCACGCCGCTGCTCGGCTCTCCCAAGGGGGCGGCGGTGCTCAACCCGGCGGGGAGCACGGAGGTGGCGGGGGTGTTCCCCGGCGGCGCCGTGTATCTGCTCGTGCGCGACCGGGCGCTCAACTCCGTGGAGCGCCTGGCGGGCAAGAGCGTCGCGACGCTCGATTTTGACGAGGCCTCCAAGAAGATGGTGCGCCACGTGAAGGCGTCGATGACGGCGGCGGACGTGAGCACGTTCGCGGGGATGTTCAACAACGGCAACGTGGACGCCGCCTACGCGCCCGCCACCGCCTACAAGGCGCTCGAGCTCTACAAGGGCGTGGGGCAGCGCGGGGGCGTGATCCGCTTCCCGCTGGCGCAGATGACGCTGCAGCTCTTTGTGCACGGCGACCGCTTCCCCGAGGCGTTCGGGGCGCAGTCGCGCGCGTACGCGCTCAAGAGCTTTGACCGGGCGCTGGCGCTGGTCGCCAAGACGGAGGGGGACATCAAGGCGGGGAGCTGGGTGGACATCTCGGCGGAGGACCAGGCGCGCTACGAGCAGATGTTCTTGGACGTGCGCGTGGAGCTCCGCGACGAGCAGGTGTATGACGCCAAGGCGCTCAAGGTGATGCGCATGGCGCGCTGCAAGGAGGACGGCGCGCGCGCGGAGTGCGCGCAGAATCGCGAGTGAGGCGCCCATGAGTCGCTGGTTGCGCGCGGCGGTCACGCTGCCGTTGTCCGTCGCGCTGGGCGCGGCGCTGGTCTATGGGAACGCCGAGAAGGTGCACGGGCGCCTGCTGTGGCTCGGGGAGGCGACGTTCGGCGGCTACTTTCAGGTGCAGCGCGACCCCGCGCCCCCCCCCGACTGCGCGGCGCTCTTTGAGGGCGCGGCGCCCGCGGCGCCCGCGGCGCAGGCGGAGGACGAGGAGCTCGGGGCGCTCTTTGGGGACGAGGGGGCCGTGAGCGCCGAGGAGGAGGCGGCGCGGGCGCGGGCGGCGGGGGAGGCGCGGGCGCGGGCGCGGGCGGAGTGCGAGGAGCGCGCGCGGCTCTTTGGTGAGGTGCGCGCGCGCATCACGCCAGGGGTGCGCGCGTTTCGGGCGGTGGAGGGCGCCGTGGGGGCGTTCGTGTCGGTGGTGCTCAGCCACTTTAAGCACATCCTGGTGTTGATCATCGCGCTGGGCGCGCTCGCGGCGAGCGCGCGCGGGGAGCACATCGCCCTGCGCCACCCCGACCGCCGCGGCGCGTACGCCCTCGCGGAGCTCGCGCAGGCGCTGGCGTTCGCGGCGGTGGGGGCGTCGATGTGGGCGTATCGGGCGCAGGTGAGCCCGGGGGAGGAGCGGACGCTGAACGCGCTGTGGCTCGCGGGCCTCGGCGCGCTCTGCGCCCTCCACCTGTGGCGCCTCGCGGGCGCCCTCCGCGGCGAGGCCCGCGGCCACGACGGGCGCGCCCTCGCGCCGGGCCTGGGGGGGCGCGCGCCGCTGTCGGTGCCGCTGTTCGCCACGATGGCGCTGCTCGCGGCTGCGTATTTTTGGCGCGCGGGGCACCCGGCGGGGCTGGCGATCGAGCTGACGAAGCTCACGGAGCACGCGACGCTCTATGTGAACGTGGCGCTCTATGTGTGGGTGGGGATGCTCCTCAAGCAGAGTCCGCTGACGCGCCAGGCGTTTGACGTGCTCCGCCCCTGGCGCCTCGCGCCGCCGCTCTTGACGGGGGTGGTGGTGGTGGCGGCGGCGGTGCCCACCGCCTACAGCGGCGCCTCGGGGATCTTTGTGATCGCGGCGGGGGCGCTCATCTACTCAGAGCTCCGCGCGGCGGGGGCGCGCCGGCAGCTGGCGCTGGCGGCGACGGCGATGTCGGGGAGTCTGGGGGTGGTGCTGAGTCCGTGCCTGCTGGTGGTGATCATCGCGTCGCTGAACAAGCAGGTCACCACCGACGAGCTCTACGGCTGGGGGCGCTGGGTGTTCGCCTTGACGGCGCTCTTGTTCATCGCGGCGTCCCTGGGGGGGCGCGAGCGCGGGCGGGCGTGGGTGGGGGCGCCGGCGGCGGAGGGGTGGGCGGGGACGCGCGCGGCGCTCCGCGCCCTGGCGCCGAGCGCGGGGTGGGTGGTGGCGGTCTTGGTGGGCTATCGCCTGCTGCTGACCACGCGCCTCGACGAGCACAGCGCGCCGATGATGCTGCCGGT
>VGTA01000184.1 GCA_016874875.1 Deltaproteobacteria bacterium
CACGCGCCTCTCACGCGCCTCTCACTCGCCCCCGTGCTCGAGCGCCTCATGCTCAAGCGCCTCTAGGAGCGCCTCCACGTCCGCCGCGCTCGGCGGGGCGGCGGGGGAGGGGGCGGGGGCGGGGGTGGGGGCGGGGCGCGCGGCCTTGGGGGACGCGGCGGCGAGCGCCGCCAGCGGGGGGTGGTCGTAGCCGCCGCCGTCCCCGTCGAGCAGGATCGGGTTGGTGTAGGCGAAGGGGGTCACGCTGGCGCGGTTGAGCACGGGGAAGCCGCTCGAGTCGCCCTCCACCGTGGCGATCACGTAGCCGTCCTCGCCGGCGGGGGCGGGGAGGCGCGCGGTGGCCACGTAGACGCGCTCTAGGGGGCTGGCGGGGCCCCCGGGGTCGCCCTCGGCGAGGGGGGTGAGGGGGAGCGTGAGGGTGGGCGGGAGCGGGTCGGCGCTGAACGCGCCGGGGCCGAGGTCGAGGCCCTCGGTGATCGACAGGTAGAGCTTGGCGGCGGTGAGCGTCATCCAGGCGGGGCAGCGCGCCTCCACGCGCACCTCCACCTGGCGGGAGTTGGCGGGGAGGGCGCTGAGGTCGAGCGTCTCGCCGAGCGTCACCGGCGCGCCGGCGAGGGCGCCGGCGCCCACCCCCTGCGCCGTGAGGAGCACCAGCGGCCCGTTGCTCCCCACCACCGCCCCGGCGTTGACCGCGCGCACAAAGCGCCCCTCGTCCCAGGCGGGGCGCCCCTCGCCCCCCATGTACACCCACGAGCGCGGCCCGCCGGCGAGGGAGGAGTGGCGCTTGTGGGTGTCGCTGACGGCGGTGGCGGTGACACGCAGCCCGCGCCCGAGCAGCGTCAGCCAGGCGCGGAGCAGCTCGTGGAGCCCGTCGAGGTCGTAGCCGTTGTAGACCTCCATGGCGGTGAAGCCCTCGTCCCACAGCGCGGCGCCGGCGGGGAGGCGGGCGAGGGTGGGGTCGGCGTCGCTGAGGCCGCGCAGGAGGTCGATCTTAAAGGACGAGAAGTAGCCCCCCGCGCCGTGGTTGATCATCACCACCTGCTCGCCGGGGTGCCCCTGCAGCCACGAGAAGATCTCCCCCGGGGCGGCGCCGAGGCCCTCCGCCCCCGCCCAGTCAAAGGCGCCGCCGTTGCGCGAGGAGGAGTCGCGCGTGAGCGGGAAGCCGTTGAAGTGGCCGTAGTCGAAGGTGGTGAGCTCCTCGCCCACCACCGTGTGCAGCTCCGCCTGCGCGCCGAGGGCGGCCACGGTGGGGGCGTAGTCGGTGATGTAGTCGTGGTCGGTGCTCACCAGCACGTCCACCCCCTCGGCGAGGAACGTGAGCGCGCGCCCCTCTAGGCTCACGGGGGCGTCGGGGGAGTTGACGCCGTGCACGTGGAAGTCCCCCGACAGCCAGCCGTCGCGCCGGACCGCCTCGCCGAGCGCCGCGTCGAGCGTCACGGGGGCGCCGGGGGCGAGGGTGACGGGCTCGCCCTCCAGACTCGGCCACACCGACCAGCTCGGCCCGCGCGACACCACCACGCGGTAGTCCCCCGGCGGCAGCTCCGCGCTCACCTCGCCGCTCATGGGCGCGAAGCCCACCCAGAGCGCGCCGCTCGGCAGGCGGTCCTGCGCCACGTCGAGCTCGCGCGAATCGGGGCGCTCGCGGCACTCGCCCACGCACAGCACGGTGACCTTGGCGGGGGTGGGCGCGCCGTCCCCAAGGCGCCGGGCGCGGACGGTGAGGCGGGCGCTGGGGCTCAGGGCGGGGCTAAAGGCCGCCGGGGCGCCGGGCGCGAGCGTGACGGGGGCGCTCGCCCGCCCGTGGCCCTCGAGCCACGCCCGCGCCTCGGCGGCGCCGGCGGGCGCGGTGAGGCGGTAGCGCCCCTCGGCGTCCGTGCGCGCCTGGTTGAGCGCCTGCCCCTCGGCGCTCACGAGCGTGACGCGCGCCCCCGAGCGCGGCGCGCCCCCCGCGTCGCGCACCACGCCCTCGAGGGCGCCGAGGGGGAGGCCCTCGCGCGCGCTCACCTCCGCCCACGCCTCGTCCATCATCGAGGCGAGGTCGCGCCCGCCCGCCCACTGCCAGTGCCCCACGGCGACCACCTCGCCGGGCGCGAGGTGGACAAAGCCGTCCACGGAGGGGAGCGTGGCCTCGTTGGCGAGGAGCGAGGCGAGGACGCGCTGCGTGCCGAGCAGCGACACCGAGACGCCGGCGATGGTGAGGGCGGTGCCGGCGACGGGGAAGGGGCGGTTGGTGCGGAGGGCGTCGCGCGGGTCGGGCATGTAGAGGTGCCCGCCGCCCTCGCCCACGAACGCCAGCGACATCAGCGGCGCGCCCTCGTTGATGGTCTCCACCGACAGACTCGGCTCCCCAAACCCGCCCGTGGCGCTGTAGGGGTTAAAGGTCTGCACCTCGCCCCCGGAGTCGATCAGGTGCCCCACGGGGAAGTGCTCGGCGGCGGCGCCGTCGTTGCGCAGGGCGGTGAGCGCCCGCAGCCCCTTGGCCCCCGGCGTGAGGGCGTAGTAGACGGTGAGCGTCAGCGGGAGCAGCCGCTCGGTGTCAAAGCCGAGGCGCAGGGTGGGCGGCAGGAAGGCGCGCGCGAAGCCCTTGATGTTGATGAAGTCGAGGAGCTGCAGGCGCCCCGTCACCGCCAGCAGCGCCCGCCCCTCGGCGCCGTCCTCTAGAATCTCAAAGCGCTCGGGGCGGAGCGTCTGCGAGAGGTTGATGAGCGGGCACAGCTCCCCGAGCTGGTCGCGGGGGCCCGCGCCCGTGGCCGGGTCGTCGAGGTCCACGCGCGAGAGGTCCACCACGTTGCCGCCGTAGGGGCAGGGGCCGATGACGCGCGCGTCCGCCTCCACCACAAAGCGGGCGTGCTCGTTCTCGAGCACATAGTCCCCCACCCGCCCGAGGCGCGCGGGGCCGTCGAGCAGGTCGCCCTCCGCCGCGCTCACGAAGGCCCGCACGCGCCCCCCCGGCGCCGGGGCGGGGAGGGCGAGGGGGTCGGGCAGGGGGACGCGGGTGAGCGGCGGGAGGCCCTGGTCGGGGGGCGCTGCGTCGGCGTCGGGGGCGTCGGCGTCGGGGGCGTCGGCGTCGGGGGCGTCGGCGTCGGGGGCGGCGTCGGGGGCGGCGGCGTCGGCGGCGTCGGCGGCGGCGGCGTCGGCGGCGGCGTCCGGGAGGCCCACGGGCGCCGAATCTCGCCGCGCGCTGTTGTCGGCGCAGGCGCTGAGGGCGAGGGCGAGGGCGAGGGCGCAGGGGAGCGCGCAGGGGAGCGCGCAGGGGAGCGCGAGCGTGCGGGGGCGCGGGGCGGAGGGCGCGGCGGCGCGGGGGCGGCGGCTCACGGCGCCTCCTCCACCAGCTCCGCGCGCCGGGCGCGGAGCGCCTGCCCCACCTTGCGCGCCTCCTCGAGGGGGCCCTCGCACCACGCCGCCGCCCAGGTGGGGTTGAGCTGCTGCACGCCGCGCGCGCGCATCGCCCCCGCTAGCCCCTCGCGCTCGAGGAGCGCGCCGAGGTGACGCTCAAAGTGCTGAGCGGTGCCGAGCGCCATAGGTCCATAAAAATCCCAATACACACGACACAGGCTTGTGGGGAGGCTCATCGCTTGCGGCTCCTTGGGCGGCGCGGCGCTCACTCCTGCGGCTGCGCGCTCAGGGCGAGCGGCGGCGGCGGGGGGGCGTCGAGGGAGAGGGGGAGGCGCCACGCGCGCAGGCTGCCCGGCGTGGCGAGGAGGGGGACGTCGGAGGGGAGGGGGGCGAGGGGGGTGAGGGCGGCGCCGCTCCAGGGCCCCGGTGGCCACGCCGGCACCCGCGCCGCCTCGCCGAGCGGGTCGTCGCTCGGGGCGCCCTGCGCCGCCGCGAGCAGGTGCAGGCGCTGCCGCTCGCCCACGCCGGCGTCTAGCGAGAGCCAGGCGCGCGGGCGGAACGTCTCCTCGGTGTCGCGCTCGCTCGGCAGCGACTGAATCAGGCAGCTGCCCTCGGTGAGCGCGGCGGCGAGCGACACCTGCGCCGGCGCGAGCTCCACGAGGCGCGCCCCCCGCGCCGACGAGCTGACGTCGAGCGACGACAGCGTGAGGGCGCCCTCAGCGAGCGGCACGTAGAGGAGGTCGGCGTGGGTGACGAGGGCGGGGGCGGGCAGGGGGGGGCGGAGCGTGACCACGAGCGCCCACCCGCCCACGGCGGCCGCCGCGAGGGAGGGGCGGCGGCGGGTGAGCCAGAAGAGGAGCGGCAGGGCGGCGAGGTAGAGCGCGAGGGGGTCGCTGAAGATGTGCTCGGCGGGGGCGAGGGGCGGGGCGGCGCTGGTGAGCCAGCGCGAGAGCTGCTGCGCGGCGGCGTCGTCGGCGGCGAGGGCGACCTGCGCGATGCGCCCTGGGGCGAGCGACTCCACCGGCACCCCGAGCACGCGCACGCGCCCGAGGCCGAGGCGGCTCTCCGCCAAGAGCAGCTTGCCCTCGAGCGTGATGAGCGGGTAGGAGCCCGCGCCGGTGAAGAGGCGGCGGCGGGAGGGGGTGCGCAGGAGGGTGGAGACGTTGACGTCGCTCTCGAGGTCGCCGAGGTCCACCGGCGAGAGCGCCTTGAGCAGCCGCGCGTCCCCGCTCAGGGAGCCCACCCCCACCACGAGCGTGGCCCCGGTCGCCACCACCGCGCGGAGGAGGGCGCGCTGCGGGGGCGTGAGGAGCGAGAGCACGTCGAGGTTGACCACCAGGAGGCGCGCGCCGGCGAGGGCGGCGAGGTGGGTGGGCACCTCATCGGCGCGGAGGGAGCGCAGCGGCACGCCCGCCGCGGCGCTCACCGCCCGCCCGAGCAGCCCCGGCGCGCGGCGCGCCCGAGGATTCTCGATCCAGAGGGCTGGGCGGAGGTCGCCGCGCGTGGCGGCGGTGGTCACCCCCTCGAGCGGCTCGTCGTTGACCGCAAAGGAGAGGGCGGGGGCGGGGGCGTCGGGGCTCACGCGCACGCACTGCACCAGCAGGCGCGCGCGCTCGTAGCCCCCGATCTCGCGCTCTATCTGCTCCCCGCCGCGCGGCCCAAACGACAGCGTGCGCGGCTGCGCCCCGGGGTTCTCCACGTCGAGGAGCAGGGCGCTCTGGTCGCCCACGGCGGTGAGCGTGTAGCGGGCGAGGTTGCCCCGGAGCGTGACGCCCACGGGGGCGGCGGCGGCGGGGGCGGCGCAGGCGAGCAGGGCGGCGAGCAGGGCGGCGAGCAGGAGGGCGAGGGGCGCCACGCGCGCGAAGCGGTCGAGGAACGCCAGCTGCGCCCCCCAGCACGCCCGCGCCGCCGGGCGCCACAGCAGCGCGTGGAACGCGTGCGTCTCCCCCGGGTACAGGTGAAACTCGCTCTCCACCCCGCGCGCCGCGAGGGCGTCGCGGAGTCGCTCGCTGTCGAGCAGCACGGGGTCGGCGCCCCCCACCGCCACCAGCATCGGCGGCAGGGGGCGCGCGAGCGGCGCCCCGAGGTCCTCGAGCTCCACGAGGGGGTCGGCGAGGGCGGGGAGGGGCGAGCGGGCGGTGTAGGCCTCGGAGAGCGCGCGGATGCGGCTGAGGACCGCCGGGTGCACCCGCCCGCGCAGGCGCGTGGGCGCGCCCCGCACGTCGAGGAAGCCGCAGGCGGGGAGCGCGGCGCGCAGGGCGCGCCCCTCGCGCGCGGCGCGCTCAAAGAGGCGCCGCGCCCAGGGGGCGGGGCCGGGGCGCGAGAGGGCGAGCGCGAGCGCGAGGGTGAGGTTGCCCCCCGCCGATTCGCCGGCGACGCTGATGTTGCGCGGGTCCGCCCCAAAGCGCGCCGCGTGCTCCCAGAGCCACTCGAGCGCGAGGCAGGCGTCCTCGAGCGCCGCCGGGCAGGGGTGCGCGGGGGCGAGGCGGTAGTTGACGCAGAACACCACGTAGCCCGCCTCCGCCAAGGGGAGCGCGAAGGGCCAGTGGGTGTCCTTGGAGAGGATGCGGAAGCCCCCGCCGTGGAGGTAGAGCAGGGCGGGGCGCAGGTCGCCCGCGCCCGCGCCCGCGCCCGCCTGATCGCCCGCGCGCGCGTACACGTCGAGGAGGTGGTGCCGCCCGAGGGGCCCATACGAGACGTCCCGCGTCACCGAGAGCCCGCGCAGCCTCCGCCGCGCCCACGGCAGCGCGCGCCCCGCGCGCGCTAGGCCCTCGAGCGTGGTCCGGAGGAGTCCCCCCACCACGGCGCGCTGCGCGCGCGTGAGGAGGCGGGCGGAGCGCAAGGCGGGGGCGTTGACGGCGGGGGCGTTGACGGCGGGGGCGTTGACAGCGGGCGGGCGCTCCATGAAGGGGCTCCTAGGCGACGAGCGACGGGCAGCAGAGCGAGAGTGACGAGCCTGTGGAGGCGCGCCACGGGCATGACACACAAGCGATACATACAAGCGCCGCGGGCGCCGCGCCAAGCGCAAAACCCACCCGCACGTCCCGCGCCCCGCGCTCCCCGCTCACGCCCCCCCGCTCACGCCCCCCCCGCGCGGCGCGCCCCGCGAGACGCATCGCGCCCGAGCGCCTCAAGGAGCGCCGCGCGCACCCCCAGCGACGAGGGCACCACCACGCGCCCCCCCGCCGCCGCCACCGCCCCCGCCACCCGCGCCGCCGCCGCGCCCCCCACGAGCCACGGCGTGTCGCCGCAGGCGAGGGCGTA
>VGTA01000185.1 GCA_016874875.1 Deltaproteobacteria bacterium
TAGCCCCTCGTCTAGCCCCTCGTCTAGCCCCTCGTCTAGCCCCTCGTCTAGCCCCTCATCTAGTCCCTCGTCCAGTCCCTCGTCTAGCCCCTCATCTAGTCCCTCGTCCAGTCCCTCGTCTAGCCCCTCAGCCACCCCCTCATCCACATCAAGGCCCACGCGCTGCATCGCCTGGAACGCGAGCCTCTCGATCTCCTCGTCGGCGGGGATGCCCAGCGCCTCCAGCTGCGTCAGGAGCGCGTCCCAGTTCGCCCACACCTGCTCAGGGGTGAGGAGCGAGGGCCTGAGCTGCAGATTCACCTCCGCGAAATGCGCCACCGTCCGCTGCAGGAGCTCCACGTCGCTCTTGGCCAAGCGCAACGCCACCGCCTGGCTCTGCAGGTGCGCCGGCATCGCGATCCCAAAGTCCACGGCGGCCTTGAGCACGCGGTGCTGCACGCGGCGGAGCCAGGGGAGGGGGAAGGACTTGACGAACAGCAGGTAGTCGCGCTGCTTGACCGTGCTCCAGTACGCCCAGATGCCCACCGCCAGCTGCGCGTCAGCGGCGCTGGCGATGTCGCTGAAGCTCTGCTGCGTGAAGGTGTGGCGCATGCGCCCCACGCGGTCAAACGACTCGTCGCGCGCCACAAAGAGCGCGTGCGCCGCCTGCTTGGGGGTCATGTGGAGGCGCTTGATGGTGCTGAGGATGTAGCCCACGTTCTCCTCGAGCGGCGCCTCGATCACGCGCTGCCCGTAGATGTTGCCGTTCTTCTTGTAGAGCGTGAGCTCAACGCGGAAGGCGCGGCGGAGCTGGCGGAGCGCCTTGGGGCCCACCGCGCCGTCGATCTCGATGGGCCAGCAGAGCTCGTCCTCCACCTCGCCGTTGACGCTGCTGAAGAGCGTGAGGCAGGGCGCGGCGCCGCCGTCCACCAGGTGCAGCTGGATGCGCGCGTCGATGTCCACCGACATCCACCCCTCCGCCTGCCGCTCGTCCAACTGCGCCGCCGCCTCCACCTGCTCCCCGTTGAGCCGCAGGTAGGTGCTCCCCTCGCCGGCGAGCGCGGCGTCAAAGCGGCGCATCGTGGAGGAGTAGAGCAGCTGCGCGGCGAGCGTCTGAAGGGGCTCCGCCGCCACCTCCTCTAGGCTCTCCTCGGCGGCGAGCGCGGGCGCGGCGGCGGGGGCCGGGGCGAGGGTGATGACCGTGGGGGACTCCGCGGAGATCTCGAGGCGCTGCGGCGAGCGCGCGGCGGCGGGCGCGGGGGCGCCCTTGAGCTCAAAGACCCCCGTGGGGTCCTCGAGCGCCGCGTCGAGCAGGGCGTCGAGCGAGGCGGCGGGGGAGGGCGTGGCGGAGGAGGCGGGGGAGAAGGCGGCGGAGAGGCCGACGGAGGGGCCCGCTGAGGCGCCCGCTGAGAGGCCCGCTGAGAGGCCCGCTGAGAGGCCCGCTGAGAGGCCCGCTGAGAGGCCCGCTGAGGCGTCCGCTGAGGCGTCCGCTGAGGGCCCCGCGCCCAGCGGCGACGCGGGGAGGGGCAAGAGCGAGTGCGCGGCGCGACCGTACGCCGGGAGGGAGAGGGGCGCCTTGAGCGCCGGCGCCGGCGTCACCAGCGTCGCGCCCCCCGCCGACGGGCGCACCCCCTCCAGGGCCGCCGCGAGCGCCGCCGCCCCCACCACCAGCTCTGGGCGGGCGAAATACTCCTGCGCCGGCACGTGCGCCCGCGCGCTCAGCAGCGCCAGCTGCGCCCCGAGCGCCTCGAGCGCGCGATAGGCGTCGTGCGCCGGCAGCGCCACCAGCAGGCGCCGCTCCCCGGGCACGTGCACCGCCACCGGCGCCTCCGCCTCCCCCGTCGCGCCGCAGGCGGCGCAGCGCGTGGGGTTGAGCGCGCCGAGGCGGCCGAGGGCGAGCGCCGCGCGCAGGCGGCCGAACGCCTCAGCGTCGTCGCTCGACAGGTGCGTGAGCACCTCCGCGGCGATTGGCGCGCCGCAGGCGCCGCAGAGGCCCTTGGTCGCCCTCGCGGTGACCTCGCCCGCCCCTAGCGCTCGCTCAGCGTTGATCTGCATCTCTGTCTGCATCTCTCTGCCCCTGTGCCCGTGTGTGTGGTGCGCGGGCGCGACCCGCGCGTGGAGAGTTTCAGCCCTGCGCGACCTTGGCCCAAGAGTCCTTGAGCCCGATCGTGCGGTGGAAAGAAGGCGCCCCGGGCGCCGAGCGCTTGACGTCCGCGCAGAAGTAGCCGAGGCGCTCGAACTGCACCACCTCGCCGGGCGGCACGTCGAGGAGCGCGGGCTCAAGGACGGCGCTCACCGCCTCTAGCGAGCTCGGGTTGAGGTCCTCGAGGAAATCCCCCTTGCCCTCCCCCGGGCTCGGGGCGCTGAAGAGGCGGTCGTAGAGGAGGACGTCGGCGCGCGCGCCGTGGGTGGCCGACACCCAGTGGAGCGTGCCCTTGACCTTGCGCCCGTCGGCGGGGGTGCCGCCCTTGGACGCGGGGTCCCAGGTGCAGCGCAGCTCCACCACCTCGCCGCCCTCGTCCTTGACCACCGCGTGGCAGGTGAGCAGGCAGGCGTAGCGCAGGCGCACCTCCGCGCCCACGCTCAGGCGGAACCACTTCTTGGCGGGCACCTCCATAAAGTCCTCGCGCTCGATATAGAGCTCGCGCGTGAAAGGCACCCGGCGCGCGCCGAGGTCCAAGGCGCCCTCCTCCTCCGCCGGATAGAAGGGCGCCTCGAGCCACTCCACGTGCCCCTCGGGCAGGTTCTCCACCACCACCTTGAGCGGGCGCAGCACCGCCATGGCGCGCCGGCAGGTGGCGTTGAGGGTCTCGCGGAGCGCGTGCTCGAGGTGCCCCACGTCCATCAGCGTGTTGTTCTTGGTGACGCCCGCGCGCTCGCAGAAGTGCCGGAGCGCCGCGGGGGGGTAGCCGCGGCGGCGCATGCCGGCGATGGTGGGCATGCGGGGGTCGTCCCAGCTCTCCACGTGCCCCTCGTAGACCAGGCGCTGCAGGCGGCGCTTGCTGAGCACGGTGTAGGTGATGTTGAGGCGCGAGAACTCGTACTGGTGGGGGCGCGCCCCCTCCTCAAAGCCGAGCGCCTCTAGGAACCAGTCGTAGAGCGGGCGGTGGTCCTCAAACTCGAGGGTGCAGATCGAGTGGGTGACGCCCTCGATGGCGTCGCTGAGGCCGTGGGCGAAATCGTACATCGGGTACACGCGCCACTTGCTGCCCGTGCGGTGGTGGTCGGCGTGCAGGATTCGGTAGATGGGGGGGTCGCGGAAGTTGATGTTGGGGGACGCCATGTCGATCTTGGCGCGGAGCACGTGCGCGCCGTGCTCAAACTCGCCCGCCTGCATGCGCCCAAAGAGGTCGAGGTTCTCCTCCACCGAGCGGTCGCGGAAGGGGCTGTTGACCCCCGGCGTGTGAAAATCGCCGCGCGTGGCCTTCATCTGCTCTGGCGTCTGGCTGTCCACGTACGCCTTGCCGTCGCGGATGAGGCGCACGGCGAACTCAAAGAGCTGCTCAAAGTAGTCGGAGGCGAAATAGAGCCCCTCGCCCCAGTCAAAGCCAAGCCAGCGCACGTCCTCCTTGATGGACTGCACAAACTCGTCCTCCTCGGCGGCGGGGTTGGTGTCGTCGAGGCGCAGGTTGCACTGGGTGGGCACGGCGCCCGAGAACTTGAGGGCGAGGCCAAAGTTGAGGCAGATGGACTTGGCGTGCCCGAGGTGGAGGTAGCCGTTGGGCTCCGGCGGGAAGCGGGTGACCACGCGGGGGCGCCCGGCGGCGACGTGGGCGCTGATGATCTCTTCGATGAAGTTGGCGCCCTGCCCCGCGCTCTGCCCCGCGCTCTGCTCCACGCCCGTGTGCGTCATATGGCGACCCATGTGGCTCATAGTCCCCTCGCTCTCATCTCTGCGTGATCCCACGCTCTCGCGCTCGCGCGTCTCGCGCTCGCCGTTGGCGGCGTGCGCGCACCATATAAGAGCGCCTGAGAGAAATCTAGCGGGAACTCTCGCGGGTGAGCGCGCGTCCTATTTTGGTTGTAAAATCAAGCGCCCTCGCGTACCTCAAGACCCTAGGCCACTTCTCAAAAGGATTTGAGAGATGTTGAGCGTCAACACCAACCTTTTCTCCGCGCGCAGCATGGACACGCTCCGCGTCAACCAGCAGCGCGTCTCGCAAGGATACGAGCGCCTGTCGAGCGGCCTGCGCATCAACGGCGCCAAGGACGACGCGGCGGGGCTCTCGATCTCCACGCGTATGAACGCGCAGATCCGCGGCATCAACCAGAGCGTGCGCAACGCCAACGACACGATCTCGTTCCTGCAGACGGCGGAGGGGGCGCTCAACGAGACGACCAACATCCTGCAGCGCATGCGCGAGCTCACCGTGCAGGCGGGGAACAACATCCTCAGCGCCAGCGACCGCGAGTCGATCCAGGGGGAGATGGAGCAGCTCAAATCCGAGATCGACCGCATCAACGAGACCACCAGCTTCAACGGCGTGAGCCTCTTTAGCCAGCACAAGACCGTGTCGGTGGCGCAGTCGGCGGGGGGTGACGGCGAGCTGCGCGGCTACACGGTGAACTACGACACCACGCTCGGCGCCGGCCCCGCCGACCAGGCGGAGCGCCTCTCCTTCGCCCTCAACGGCCTCAAGACGTCGTGGCTGCGCGAGGCGGAGGACCGCGTGGAGACCTACTTTGGGCTCTCGGGGAACGGGGCGGTGATCAACGTGGATTTCACAGAAACCATAATCGGCGGGGGGGACGGGGTGGGCGGCTTCGTGGCGTTTGTGCAGAGCGCGGGCGCCACGCCTCAGCGCCTGCACATCGACCTTTATGACTTCGATGACACCAACTCGCCCCACGGCGGCACCCCCAACCAGTACAGCGACCGCATCATCGCCCACGAGTTCGTGCACGTGGCGATGAACGCCAACGGCATCGGCCAGGCGACGGAGACCTGGTTCAACGAGGGCGCCGCGGAGCTGATCCACGGCAGCGCCGACGTGTTCCTCAACGGCTCCACCGCCGGCACGCGCGCGGCGATGGTGGCGGACGCCTTTAACCCCGCGCCCATCAACTACGGCGGCTCGTACCTGGCGGTGGCCAAGATCCACTCCGACATCAAGGACGCCGGCGGCGAGGGCATCGTGGACGTGTTCAACGCGCTCAAGTCCAACGGCAACAACCTCGACGCCGCCCTGCAGTCCACCGCCGGCTACAGCCTCGCCGCCTTCAAGACGTCGTTCATGGGGGCGATGGGCACCACTTTCGCCGAGGACCTCTACAGCAGGGCGAACTCGAGCGGCGACACGGGCGCCATCGGCGGCTTCGCCCTCGACGGCGGGGCGGTGTACACCGCAGAGAGCGTCCTCCCCAACACCGTCTACAACACCACCGAGAAGAGCGGCGGCGTGCAGCGGACGATGCAGATCGGCGCCAACAGCCAGTCGAGCGACCTCAAGGTCTCGATCTCCTCCTTCAACACCAACGCCCTGGGCCTCTCCTCGCTCGACGTGATGAGTTTCCTCAACATGGACGACGCGCTCATGGGCCTCGACGACGCCCTCAACTTCGTCTCCGCCCGCCGCTCCGAGCTCGGCGCGCTCCAGATCCGCGTGGAGTCGATGATCAGCAGCCTCCAGATCAACATGGAGAACACCTCCGCGAGCCGCTCGCGCATCCAGGACGCCGACTTCGCCATCGAGAGCGTGAATCTCACCAAGGCGCAGATCACGCAGCAGGCGTCGGCGTCGATGCTGGCGCAGGCGAACGCGACGCCGCAGCTCGCCCTGGCGCTCTTGGGCTGAGGCTGCTCTTGGGCTGAGGCTGCTCTTGGGCTGAGGCTGCTCTTGGGCTGACGCTTTAGGGGGGCAGGCCGCCCCAGCCGCGCGCGTTCTTGCGGACTCGCCAGCGCGTGAGGTAGAGGCGCCACTTGTTGAGGCGGCGGCGCCAGGGGTGGGCGTCCTTGGTGGTGGGGTGCCACTGGTGGAGCATGGTCGCCGCCGGGGAGACCCAGGCGGCGGTGAGGCCGTGGCGGAGCGCGCGGGCGCGCATGTCGTCGTCCTCGGCGCCCCAGTGCTCAAAGCCCTCGTCGTAGCCGCGGGCGTGGAAGAAGAACTCGCGCGGGGCGCACTGGCAAGCCCCCGTGCCCTGCGTGGGGCGCTCGGCGCAGAGGGCGCGCAGGCGCTCGTAGTCGCCGCGCTCCCACCGCGCCAGCCCCGCCGCCTCGGGGAGGTCGAGGCAGCGCGAGAAGAGGATGAGCCCGCGCCCCTGCGCGCCGCGCGCCTCCCAGGCGCCGTGGTGGCGCAGGAGCTCGGCGACGAAATTGGGCGAGAAGATCATGTCCACGTCGGTGCAGAGGAGGTAGCGCCCGCGCGCCACGCGCAGCCCGCAGTTGAGCGCGCGCGACCGGTTCCACAGCCCCCCCGCCTCCACCCGCGTCACCCGCGCCCCGTGCGCCGCCGCCGCCCGCGCGATGTCCTCGCGGTGGACCGGGCCGCTGCCGTAGTCCACGAGCACCACCTCGAGCGCCTCGGGCGCCACGCCCTCCTGCCAGCGGAGCGAGCGGAGGCAGTTGGCGAGGCGCTCGCCGCTCCTGTCGCGAATCGGGATAATGGCGCTGAGCGCCG
>VGTA01000186.1 GCA_016874875.1 Deltaproteobacteria bacterium
CAAGGCGTGCGCGTCGCGCTCCCTCTACGCGCTCCTAGAGGACCCGCGCCTCAACCACCGCGCCGCGCTGACGCCGGGGGTGCGCGCGGAGGAGTGCGCGGAGGCGCTGCGCGCGTTTTTTGCGGCGCGCCGCGGGCGCTGAGCGGGTGTTTTTTCGCTCAGCGCTTAAAAGAACAAGTGCCCAAAGATCATCAGGTCGTGGGTCTTGTCGTTCTTGGGCGCCGCCTCGCTGACCCTCGGGTCGCTGAGCATGTAGCTGAAGCGCGCCTCGAGGCCCACGGAGCCGAGGACGGGCACGCTGAAGTCGGCGCACACGGACACGGGCAGGTACTGCGCGGAGTCGGCGAACAGCTGCGCGGCGCCCTGCTTGAGGAGCACGCGCTGCTCGAGCCCCGCGCCCGCCGTCAGCTTGAGGAGGGGGATGGGCGAGAGGTCAAAGCGTGCCATCAGCGGCAGCGAGACGAGCGAGGCGTCCATCTTGTGGTCGCCGGTGACGGTGGCGCCGAGGTAGGTGACCTGCGCCTCGAGCTGAAGCATCAGCACGTCGAGTCGCGCCCCCACCCCGCCCGTCACGTAGGAGACGTCGCGCGAGGTGGGGCCCGTGTAGACCCCAAAGCCGGTGCCCGCGACGGGGCCGATGTTGACGAAGGGGAGCGCCTCGGCGCGGCGGGCGGGCGCGGTGAGGGCGAGCAGGGCGAGCAGGGTGAGCAGGGTGAGCAGGGCGAGCTGGGTGAGCTGGGTGAGCTGGGTGAGCTGGGTGAGCAGAGCGAGGGGGGTGCGAGGGCGCGAGGTCATGGTGACGCTCCTGTGCGATGCGGGTGAACGATGCGGGTTGACAGGGGTCTTTTAACCTGTTTTGCCTTAAAAAAGAAACCCTCGCGCGGCGCGAGCGGGGCGCGGGAGACGCCGCGGGAGCACGAGAGACGCAGATGACCCCCCCCCAGGACCTCCAAGGGCGCCTCATCGCCTTCACCGGCGGCGGCAGCGCGGGGCACGTGACCCCCAACCTCGCGCTCATCGAGGCGCTCCGCGCGCGGGGCGGGCGCGCGCTCTACATCGGCCGCGACCACGCCCCGGGCGCCCAGAGCGTGGAGCGCGCCCTCGTGGACGCCGTCCCCGACCTCCCGTTCCTCGCCATCCCCTCCGAGCGCCTGCGCCGGTACTTCGACTGGCGCAACTTCACCATGCCCCTCACCGTGCTCCGCGGCCTCTGGCGCGCCTACCGCCACATCCGCGCCGCGCGCCCCGACGCGCTCTTCTCCAAGGGCGGCTTCGTGGCGCTCCCCGCCGTGGTGGGCGCCTGGCTCAACGGCGTGCCCGTGGTGCTGCACGAGTCGGACGGCACCCTCGGGCTCGCCCACCGCCTGAGCCTCCCCTTCGCCCACACCGTCTGCGCCGCGCAGGCGCGCGCCCTGCGCGGCCTCCGCCACCCGCGCGCCCTCCACACCGGCGCCCCGCTCCGCGCCGAGTTCCTGCGCGCGCGCCCCGAGACGGCGCGAGAGCGCTTTGGGCTCGTCGGCGCGCGCCCGCTGCTCGTGGTCTTTGGGGGCAGCCTCGGCTCCGCGCGCCTCAACGCCGTCGCCCGCGACGCCCTCGACGACCTCCTCGCGCGCTACGAGGTCTTTCACGTGTGCGGCGCCGGCGCCGTGAGCGGCGCCCTCGCCGCTACGCGCGCCGCGCGCGGCTACCACCAGGCCGAGTATGTGCGCGAGGGCTTCGCCAACCTCCTCGCCGCCGCCCACCTCGTGGTGGGGCGCGCCGGCGCCAACACCCTCGCTGAGCTGCTCGCGCTGCGCCGCCCCGCCCTGCTCGTCCCCCTCCCCGCCGCCACCAGCCGCGGCGACCAGCTCCTCAACGCCGAGGAGCACGCCCGCGCCGGCTTTGGGCGCTGCGTGCGCGACGAGGACCTCGACGCCCGCGCCCTCCTCGCCGCCCTCGAGGCCCTCGAGGGCGACTACGAGGGCTGCGTGGAGGCGATGCGCCGCGCCCCGCAGTCCCAGGGCGCCGAGGCCACCCTCGACGCCCTCGCCGGCGCCCTCCGCCCCCGCCGGGCCCCGCCTCGCCCCGCCTAGCCTAGCCTAGCCTAGCCTCTTGCGCTCCGCGCGAGCGCGCGCTAAAGAATCCCACCCGCGCCCCGCGCGCCCGCGTCCTCCTCTCCCGCGCCCCCTCTCCCGCGCCCCTTGAGGTTCCTGTGTCAGAGAAACAGAACGAGGCACAGCCGATCCCCGACAAAGTCGGGAGATATGAGGTCCGCTCACGCCTCGGCACGGGGGGTATGGGGCACGTGTACAGGGTCTTTGACCCCGTCAACCAGCGCGAGCTCGCCCTCAAGGAGCTCAAGTTCTCGTACCCGCGGGCGCTCCACTACTTTAAGCGCGAGTTCCGCGCCGTGGCGAGCCTCTCGCACCCCCACCTCGTGAGCCTCTACGACCTCTACCACGAGGATGACCGCTACTTCTACACCATGGAGCTCGTGGACGGGCGCGACATCTACCACTTCGTCAACCAGCACGGGCACGTGGTGCGCGACCCGCGCGAGCTCACGCAGGGCGCGCGCCTCGAGCGGGTCTTTCAGTCCTTCACGCAGCTCCTGCAGGCGCTCGACTACCTCCACTCCAACGGCTGCATCCACCGCGACATCAAGCCCGCCAACATCCTCGTCGACAAGCGCGGCAAGGTGCGCCTGGTGGACTTTGGGGTCATCAAGGAGGAGATCCCGGGCGGCGAGGGGCAGAGTCTCTCGCAGGTGTTCGGCACCTCCACCTACTTTAGCCCCGAGCAGTCCATCAGCTCCCGCGTCACCTCCGCCACCGACATCTACGCCGCCGGCGTGGTGCTCTATGAGCTGCTCGTGGGCGTGACCCCGTTCGAGGGCAGCCACGACGACGTGTGCGAGATGCACCGCAGCAAGCCCGTGACGCCCGTCCTCGACCTCGTGCCCCACACCCACGAGCGCCTCGCGCAGGTGTGCCTCGACATGCTCGCCAAGGAGCCCGCCCGCCGCCCCTCGGCGCGCGAGGTGCTCGAGCAGCTCAGCGTGCCCTTGCTAGAGAGCGGGGTGAAGCGCCTCAGCGAGTTCATCGGCCGCCGCGCCGAGCGCGCCGCGCTCCACGAGGCGCTCAACGACGTGCGCCAGGGCCAGGGGCGCCTCGCGCTCTTTGAGGGCGAGGAGGGCGTGGGCAAGCAGGCGTGCATCGAGGCGTTCTGCCAAGAGGCGCGCCTCTTTGACGCCTCATGCTTCCTCGGCGCCTGCGTCAAGCGCGACCACGTGAGCTACCGCGGCGTCGACACGGTGGTGGAGCGCCTCGCGGAGGCCTACCGCAGCCAGGTGGCGCGCACCCTGCGCCGCCTCCCCGCCCGCGAGCGCGCCGGGCTGCTCGAGGCCTTCAGCTTCCTCAAGGAGCTCTTGCCCGCCGAGCTCCACCCAGAGGGCGACGCCCACGCCGGCCCCGGCCTCGGCCTCTTCACGCTCCTGCGCTTCTTGGCGGAGCAGCGCCCCCTCGTGCTCGTGGTCGAGCACATCCACCTCGCCGACGACGAGGCGCTCGACCTCCTCGAGGCGCTGCAGGCGGGCGGGCGCTTCCCCCCCGTGCTGCTGATTCTCACGTACTGCCCCGAGCGCGTGCAGCCCAACAGCCGCGTGGCGAGCTTCTTGGAGGTGGTCCCCACGCACCCGTGCAGCCGCCACATGCAGCTCCACCCGCTCACCCCCGACGAGCTCAAGGAGATGGCGCAGCAGCACCTGAACACCCAGGACGAGCGCCTGATTCAGTTCATCCACGAGCAGACGGCGGGGCTGCCGCGCTTCGCGCAGGAGATGATCACCGCGCTCAAGCTGCGCCAGACCATCGAGCGCTTCCACGACATCATCATCCGCAAGATCGACACGCTGAGTCGCCCCGCCCGCCGCATCCTCGCCGTGGTGTGCCTGAGCGTCACTCCTGTGCCCGAGAGCGTCCTTGAGATCGCCTGCGACCTCAAGAGCGATGAGGTCTATGAGGGCCTGATGAGTCTGAGCGCCGAGGAGCTCATCAAGGAGGAGACGGACGCGGAGGGGCGGGTGGACGTGGTGGGGTCTCACCCCAAGCTCATGGAGGTGGCGCGCACCTGCATCACGCAGAGCCGCGTGCCGATGATTCACGACCGTATCGCCCGCGCCCTCGCGCAGACCAACGGCAGCGCCGAGCAGATCGAGCGGCACTATACGCGTGCCGGTACGCCGCAGGTCGCCACCCGCTACGCCATCCAGGCCGCCAAGGAGGCGCGCCTCAACGACCAGCACGAGCGCGCCGCGGAGCTCTTCCAGCTCGCCCTCAAGGGCCCCTTTGAGCCGGCGGTGCAGGCGAAAATCCGCGTGGACATGGCCGATAGCCTCGCGCGCGCCGGGCGGTACCTCGAGGCGGCGCAGACGCTCGAGTCGCTCGCGGACCTCTCCACGAGCGACGCGCAGCGCTGGCGCGCGCGCCGCTACCAGCTCTACCTGATGGCGGGGGAGCTCAGCGACGTCCTGCAGCAGCCCTTCTCCGACAAGGCGCGCGTGATCATCGCCGACCTCCTCTTGCCGCTGCGCCCCATGAACGCCCGCAGCCTGATCGGCGACACCGACAACGTCACCGCGCGCCTCGTGCGCGTGGCGTTCCTCGCGGGCACGCACAACGAGCGCGCGCTGCAGGAGGCCGGCCGCCTCCTTGAGACGGTGGCGGTGGACGAGGGCCTCGACCTGCAGGTGGTGACGGTGGCGCTCGCCCGCGTGACGGTCCTCGAGGCGCTCGGCGACCTCCTCGGGGCGCGCGCGCAGCTCGGGGCGCTCGCGCCCGTGCTGTCGCGGCTGCCGCCCCACGAGCTGAGCCGCCTGCGCGCCCTAGAGTGGGAGGCGCGCCTCGCGCTCCGCTTGGGACTCATCGACGAGGCCAAGGGGGCGGCGCGCGCGCTGCTCGTGGAGAGCCGCGCGCGCGGCCTGCGCGGCCTGCGCGCCAACGCCGCCGCCCTCGCCGCCTGCGCCCACCTCGAGGCGGGGGAGTACGCCGCCGCCGACCGCCTGGTCGCGGAGGCGGAGCGCTGCCGACAGGCGCAGCCCAAGACGCTCGGCCACACCCAGAACGCCCTCCTGCGCGCGCGTCAGCTCGTGTACCACAACGACCTCATCGCCGCCCTCAACCACCTGCGCGACCTCCGCCGCAACCCCGAGCTGCAGCAGCTGCTCGTGCGCCGCGAGCCCGCCGGCGACTTTGCGCTCCTGCACGCCCGCGCCTGCGCGCTGCTCGCCCTCCGCGAGCACTTCCAGCTCGAGCTCCCCGAGGAGCAGCTGCTCGGCTCCCTCAGCGCCGCCCCCCGCGCGCTGTTCTACCAGGCGCGCGAGACGCTCGAGCGCGCCCTCCCCTACCCAGAGGGGTGGCTGACGGTGATGTCGGTCTTTGAGAAGATTCTGTGCAGCCACTACCAGGCCGCCCTCGACCAGGCGCGCGACGCCACCGCCAGCGCCGACGCCGCGCGCGGGGAGCTGCGGAGTCCGCAGATTCAGGCGATTCTGCTGTTCACGTACGCCATGATCAAGCGCCTCAGCGGCCGCCCCGAGGACCTCGATCGCGAGAAGTCCACGTCGCAGCAGGGCTTTATGATCCTGCGCCGCGCCGGCGCCGCCCTGCCGCCCGAGGGGCACCTCCTGCGCGCGGTGGCGGCGCAGGGCGGCGCGGCGTCGCCGTCGCTGAGTCCGGGGGCGAGCTCGATGACGGGCGAGATCAGGGGGTAGGGGCGCCGCCCTGCCCGCCGCCCTGCCCGCCGCCCACCCAGATCGCCTCGGCGCCCGGGGGCAGCTCCTCGCCGCCCAGCCCCCCTAGCGCCCCCCCCAGCTCCACCCCCGACGCGTCGAGCCACGCGCGAATCCAGCTGGGGTCGCCGCCCCGCCCGCCCGCGTCGATGGCGAACAGCTGCTCTCGCAGAATCTCGCCGCGGTAGAAGAGCGTGAACCACAGCACCAGGCGCCGCCCTTGGGCGAGGGCGCGGGGGACGCGCAGCTCGCGTGTGCGCCGCCCCTGCACAAAGATCTGCGTCTTATCGGGGTCGCCGGCGCGCATCTCCTCCTCGTGGCGCGCGAGCAGCTCCCGCCGCGGCGTCATCAGCTCGTAGCGCCAGGTGATGGGGCCGATGGCCTCGTCGTCCACGAGCCCGATGAGGTAGCCGAGGTCAAACTTGAGCGTCTCGCCGCCCCCGCCGCCCTCGCCGCCCCCGCCGCCCTCGCCGCCCCCGCCGCCCTCGCCGCCCCCGCCGCCCTCGCCGCCCTGGGGCGAGCCGCTGGCGGTGAGGGACCACTCGTTGAGGCCGAGCCGCGCTTGGTTGTAGACGTCGCCGAGGTCCTCTTGGATGACGCAGCCGCTGAGCGCGAGAGTCAGCGCGAGAGTCAGCGCGAGAGTCAGCGCGAGAGTCAGCGCGAGCGGCTGCGCGAGAGTCAGCGCGAGCGGCTGCGCGAGCGGCTGCGCGAGCGGCTGCGTGAGGGGCCGCCTGAGAGCAGGGGGGGCGGCGCAGGGCTGGGGGCGCGGGGGGGGCTGGTGGGGGGGGGGCTGGGGGCG
>VGTA01000187.1 GCA_016874875.1 Deltaproteobacteria bacterium
CCCGCGGGGGGGCCGGCGGGGGGGGGGGGGGGGGGGGGGGGGGGGGGGGGGGGGGGGGGGGGGGGGGGGGTGGGGGCGCGGCGCGCGGACCGCGAGGGCGACGAGGACGCCGAGGCCCGCCTGCCCAGCGTAGAGCAGATGCAAGGCGCCGTAGCTATAAAGGAAGACGTCGAGCGCGTCAAAGAGGGCGAACAGCGGGAACGTGGTGGGGTACTGCGAGATGAGGCGCGCCGCCACCTTGACCGGCCACAGCGGCCCCCCCGCGCGCCCCTCCCCCGCCGCCTGCCCGTGCTTGAGCGGCGTGGTGCCGGTGGCGCGCGCGTACTCGGGGCTGCGCGTGAAGCGCGTGAGGCTGATGGCGGAGGCGAACGCCACGAGGGCGGCGAGCCCCACCAGCAGCGGCGCCTCGCGGGCGGCGCCCTCCCAGAGCGGGGCGGGGGAGAGGTAGAGGCGCAGCGCCACCGCCGCCACCAGCAGGTAGGCCTTGAGCTCATCCATCATAAAGTCGAGGGCGCCGCCCACCTCGGAGGTGCGCCCGGTGACGCGGGCGAGCTGCCCATCGGCGCAGTCGAGCACGTAGCTCAGCTCGAGCCCCACCACGCCGAGCCACAGCCCCGCCGCCCCCTCCACCCCCGCGAGCGCGGCGAGCGCCGCGCCCATCACGGCGGTGGAGGCGAAGGTCACCTGGTTGGGGGTGACGGGGGTGCGCGCGAGCGCCCACACCACGGGGGCTGCGAGGACGCGCGCGAAATAGACATTGAACCACGAGTCAGCGGGCTTGAGGCTCTGGCGGTAGAGCGCGACGAGCCCGCGCGGGGTCCCCCTCGGCGGCGTGGCGGCGGTCATGCGCTCACGCCTCGCTCGGCACGCGCTGCCAGTCCGCGAGGAACTTGGCGAGGCCGAGGTCGGTGAGGGGGTGCTGCGCGAGCTGGTTGAGGACCTTGAAGGGCACCGTGACCACATCGGCGCCGGCGCGCGCCGCCTCGAGCACGTGCAGGGGGTGGCGCACGCTGGCCACCAGCACCTCGGTCTCATAGCCGTAGTTGTCGTAGATCTGCACGATCTGCGAGATGAGCTCCATGCCGTCGTGGCCCACGTCGTCGAGGCGCCCCACAAAGGGGCTGATGTAGGTGGCGCCCGCCTTGGCGGCGAGGAGCGCCTGAAGCGGCGAGAAGCAGAGCGTCACGTTGGTCTTGATGCCCTGCTCGGCGCACCAGCGCGTGGCCTTGAGCCCCTCCATGATGAGGGGAATCTTGACCACGATGTTCTGGTGGAGCGCGCGCAGCTCGCGCGCCTCGCGCTTGATGCCCTCGAAGTCCGTGCTCACCACCTCCGCGGAGATGGGCCCGTCCACCGCCGCGCAGATCTCGCGGATCACCTCCTTAAAGGGGCGCTTGGTCTGCGCGATGAGGGAGGGGTTGGTGGTGACGCCGTCGAGGAGCCCGTAGGAGGCGGCCTGGCGGATCTCTTGGATGTCAGCGGTGTCGATAAAGAACTTCATAGGAGAGCTCACTCGCGAGGGGAGGCGACGCGGGCGCGCCTAGCGCGCGCCCATCGACGGCCCCCACACATAAGCCAAGAGGAGGGCGAGAGCAAGCAGAACCGCCGCGGCCGCCCGCCACCCCCCCGCCCCCCGCCACCCCCCCGCCCCCCGCCCGTAGCGCTTGGCGCCGTGGGCGCGGTCGAAGCGCGCGCGGCTGAGCTGGCGGGTGTAGGAGAGCTCCTCGTCGCTGGGGCGGAGCAGGTCGCTGATCTCGAGGGCGGACGTGAAGCTCGGCGCGGGCTCGGGGTCGCGGGCGGGCGGGAGGGGCGGCGGGGGCGGCGGGAGGGGCGGCAGCGCGCTCAGCGGGGCGAGGGGCGGCGGGGGCGAGAGCGGCCCGAGGGGCGGGAGGGTCCCGAGGGGCGGGAGAGTCCCGAGGGGCGGAGAGGTCGGGACGGGCGTGGGCGGCGCCACCATCAGGGCGTCGTCCTCTTCCCAGGCCACCTGCGCCGCGGCGTCAAAGAGCGTGTCGCCGCCCATGAGGGGGGCGTCGTCCTCTTCCCAGGCCACCTGCGCCGCGGCGTCAAAGAGCGTGTCGCCGCCCATGAGGGGGTCGAGGTCATCGAGGGTGGCCGCGATCTGCTCCTCGCGGCGCCCGGCGCCCGCCGGCGCGCCGAGGCGGGTGGGCGACTCGGCCTCGAGGGCGCCCTTGAGGCTCTCGATGGCGGGGCGCAGGAGGGGCGCGGGGCTCGGCGCGTCCGCCGAGGCGCGCGCGTGTTGGCGCGCCCACTCCCCCACCCCCTTGGCGTGGGGGCACAGCGCCATCTGTCGAGCGCACGAGACGAGGTCGGACACCAGCTCGCCCATCCAGGGGCGCGCGGCGGGCTGCGAGGCGAGGGCGCGCGTGAGGAGGGCGCGCAGGGCGGGGGGGCAGTCGGGGCGGCACTCGAGGGGGTCGAGCGCCTCGCCGCTCATGAGGCGGCGCAGGCGCTGCGCGTCGCTCTTGCCGGCGAAGGGGTAGCGGCCCAAGAAGATCTGATAGAGGAGGAGGCCGAGGCTAAAGACGTCGGCCCGCTGGTCCACGGGCTCGCCGAGAATCTGCTCGGGGGCGAGGTAGCCGATGGTGCCCTTGACGGTGCCCGTCTTGGTGTGATGGCGCTTGGAGGCCGCCTGCGCGATGCCAAAGTCGATGAGCTTGACGACGCCGTCGGTCCGGATGAGCACGTTGGAGGGCTTGAGGTCGCGGTGGATGATGGAGAGCCAGTTGCCGTACTCGTCGCAGCGCTGGTGTACGTAGTCGAGCGCCTCGCCGAGGGCGAGGGCGAGGGCGAGGGCGACCTCGTAGGGAATCTGGGCGCGCGCGCCGCGCGAGGCGGCGAGCAGATCGTTGAGGGTGGCGCCGGGCACGTGCTCCATGGCGATAAAGTGGCGCCCCTCGAGGGCGCCGGCCTCAAAGACCTGCGCGATGTGGGGGTGCGAGAAGCTCATCATGAGCCGCGCCTCGTCCACGAACATGGTGGTGAGCTCCCCGTCGCCGGCGAGGTGCGGCAGGATGCGCTTGAGCACCACGGTGCGCGAGAGGCCCATGGCGGTGACCTGTTGCGCGAGCGACACCTCCGCCATGCCGCCGCGCGCGAGCTCCTTGAGCCCCGTGTAGGCGCCAAAGCGATCGTCTGAGTCTGCGCGCATAGGGTGGTCTCGGGTGGGGCGCGGGGGGGAGGGAGGGGGCTCAGAGGGCATATGCTATGAGACCTTGCGCCGCGGATCAATGATGTTTAGAGTCGCGCTCCGCGGCTTCTTTCCCCACCTCTCGCCCCCCTCCCTCCCCTCTCCCCTCGCCCCCCCGCGAAAGCGAGCCCCCCGCGATGCCCCTCCCCCTCACCCCCCGCGCGCCGCACCCGCTTGAGGGGAGGACCGCGGGGCGCTACCGCGTGCGCGAGCTGGTGGGGCAAGGAGGGATGGCATCGGTGCTCCGCGCCGAGCGCCTCGACCCGGCCGAGGGGGAGGGGCGGTGGGTGGCGCTCAAGGTGATGCACCCGCACCTCGCCCGCGACCCGCGCGAGGTGGAGCGCTTTATCAAAGAGATCGCGCTCTGCGCGCGGCTCAAGCACCCCAACGTCTGCCCTATCCTCGACCTCGGCGAGGTGGACGGGGCGCCGTTCTTGGTGATGCCCTACATCGAGGGCGCGCCGCTCTCCGCGCTCGCCCCCCCCGCGCTCCCCCCGCCCCCCCCCGAGGCGCTCGCCACGCTGCTCGTGGAGCTCGGGCGCGCCCTCTCGTACGCCCACCAGCTTACGGACGCGGAGGGGCGCCCGCTGCGCCTCGTGCACCGCGACATCTCCCCGCACAACGTGGTCATCGAGCGCTCTGGGGTGGCGCAGCTCTTGGATTTTGGCGTGGCGCGCGTGGCGCGCGCGGGACGCTCCACCGTCTCCGATGGAGGGGAGGGGCTGGTGGGCAAGCTCGCCTACATGTCACCGGAGCGCGTGGAGGAGGAGCCCTTCGACGAGCGCGCCGACGTGTGGTCGCTGGCGGTCACGGCCTGGGAGCTGGCGACGGGCCGGGCGCTCTTTGAGGCGCCGCAGCCGATGCGCCTCATGTACCAGGTGCTCAGCGCCCCCCTCGCCCCCCCCTCCTCGCTCCGCCCGGCGCTACCGGCGGTCTTTGACCACGTCATCATGGCCGGCCTCGCCCGCGACCCCGCCCAGCGCCCCGCCGACGCGGCGCGCTGGACAGAGCCCCTCGACGCGTGGCTGGCCGAGCGCGGCCTCTCGATCCTCGACGGGCGCGCTCACGTCTCGGCGTGGCTGAGCGGGGAGGAGGCGCCCGAGGGGCGCGAGGGGGAGGCCACCGCGGGCGCCTCGACCGCCGCGGGCGCCCCGACCGCCCCGCTCCTCCGCGCGCCCACGCTCGCCCTCTGCGCCCTCAGCGCCCTCAGCGCCCTCAGCGCCCTCACGTGCCTCAAGCTCCGCGCGCAGGGGGGGCCGGCGCTGCGCCCCGTGCTCCTCCCCACGGGCACGCTCACGGTGCGCGCCTCGTGCGTCGCGGAGGTCTCGGCGCAGAGCGCGGCGGGGGCGCGGGCGCTTGGGCAAACGCCCCTCTCGGTGCAGCTCGCCGCCGGCGTCTATGAGCTGCGCCTCACGCCCGTGAGCGCCGACGCGCCCTGCGCGCCGCGGCGGCGACTCGTGGAGATCAAGGAGGGGCAGCGTGCGGACGTCGACGTCACCCTCGCCCCCTGAGGCCGCGTCGCCGCCCGCCGCGCGCGCGCCGCGGTGGCGCCCCTCGCCGCTCGCCGCCGCCGCCGTCGCCGCCTGGCTCTATTTGGCGCTCACGCACCCGCGCGGGCTCATGTGGTTCGACTCGGGGGAGCTCGCGCTCTCGTGCGCCACCTGGGGCAGCGGGCACCCGCCCGGGCAGCCCCTCTACGCCCTCGTGGGGGGGCTCGCCCACGCGGCGGGGGGGCTGTGGCTCCTCAACCACCTCTCGGCGCTCTCGCTGGTGGCGTGCCTCCTCGGCGCGGCGAGCCTGTGGGGGGCCTGGGCGGGGGAGGGGCGCGCCGCGCGGGGCCCCGAGGCCGCCGCCGCGCTCCTGTGGGCGCTCCTCTACCCAGCCTGGGACCAGGGGGCGCGCGTGGAGCTCTACGCCCCCGCCGCCGCCCTCGCGCTCTGGGCGCTCGCGCTCGCCGCGCGGGGGCGCCCCCTCGCCGCCGGACTCGCCCTCGGCCTCTGCGGGGCCACCAACGCGCTGTTCGCCGTGGGCGCCGGGCTGTCGCTCTTGCTCATAGCGCCGTCTACGCGCGCGGCGCGCCCCCCGCGGCGCGCCCTCCTCCGTCTCGCCGCGGGGGCGGCGGCGGGCGTTGGGGTGCCGCACCTCCACCTCGCGCGCCTCGCTCTGCGCGCGGGCGAGGGCGCCGAGGCGGGGCGCTTTGTGTGGGGCGACCTCGGGAGCGCGCGCGGCCTCCTCGACTACCTCACCGGCGCCGACTACCGCGGGACCGCCCACGCCGCCTGGGGCCTGCTGCCCGCGCACGCCGCCGACTGGCTCGGGTGGGCGCTCGCGGAGGGGGCGCTGCCCTGGGTCGTCGCCGGCGCCGCCGGCTGGCTCGCCCCCCCCCTCCGCCGCCACCTCCCCGCCGCGCTCCCGCTGCTCGTCGTCTGTGGGCTGTTCCCGCTCACCTACGCCCGCTACTGGCCCGAGGTGCCCGACTTCAGCGGCTACCTCCTGCCCCCCCTCGCGCTGAGCGCCCTCGGGGTGTGGTCGCTGCTGCGGGCGCTGGCGGCGCGGGGCGCGGGGGCGGCGTGGGCGCTCGTGCTGCTGCTCGCCGCCGGCGTGTGGGCGGGGCGGTCGCCGCCGCACGCGCGCGGCAGAGCCCACCACCACCTCCCCCTCACCCTCGCCCACGACTGGCTCGGCGCCCTGCCGCCGCGGAGTCTGCTCGTGGTCTCCTCGGACCACTGGGTGTTCCCACTCCTGTACGCGCAGGTGGTGGAGGGCGCGCGCCCCGACGTGGTGGTGATGAACGAGGGCTTTTCGCGCAGCTCGTGGTACTGGCGCTGGCTGCGCGCCCGGCACCCCGCGCTCCCGGCGGTGGAGGGCGCCCCG
This sequence comes from Deltaproteobacteria bacterium, assembly GCA_016874875.1. Classification (GTDB taxonomy): domain Bacteria; phylum Myxococcota_A; class Bradymonadia; order UBA7976; family VGTA01; genus VGTA01. The sequence continues at coordinate 6,083 of VGTA01000187.1, forward strand.
GGGCGCCTGCGCGCGCTGGTGGCCGCCTGGCCCGCCCCTGCCTTCACCGAGACCCTCGCGCAGGCCGCGGCGCTCACGCCCCCCGCCGCGCCCCCCCTGCGCGCCCCCCGCCCCCCCTGCGCCGCGCGCTGGGGCCTGAGCGTGGGGTGCGCCGCCCCGCTCCCCGCCCCCGACGCCGCCCAGCTCGCCGCCTGGGCGCGCGCGCAGGCCCCCCTCAGCCCCATCACCGCCCGCGTCCTCGCGCGGCTCGGCGCCGACCTCTCGCTGGCGCGCTGGGCGCAGGGCGAGGCCGCCGCCGCCCTCGACCTCGGCTACGCCGCCCTCGGCGCCCCCCCACCCCCGCGCCGCGCCGCCCGCTGGTGGCCCGCGCCGCCCGCGCTGTGGGGCGCGGCGCGCGGCGGCCTGATCGGCGACCCCGACGCCCTCCGCGCCGCCCTCGATGCCCTCGCCGTCCCCCCTGAG
>VGTA01000188.1 GCA_016874875.1 Deltaproteobacteria bacterium
GGCCCCCGCCGCTTCCCCCGCCGCTTCCCCCGCCCCCGCCTCCGCCCCCGCCCCCGCCGCCCCACGCGCGGCGACCTCGGCGAGCGCCCAGCGCGCCGGCGCGCGCGCGCCGGGGGCGCCCGCGGCGCTCGACCTCGCCGCGGCGGACCAGGAGTTCGCCGGCAAGCGCTACGAGGCCGCCGCGTTCGCCTACCGCGCGCTGTCGGAGCGCGTGGGGGAGGAGGAGGCGGGGGCGGGGGCGGGGGCGCAGCGCGCGCTGCTGCTGCACCGCGCTGGGGTGAGCGCCTTCTTGGCGGGCAAGCACCACGACGCGCAGCTCGACGCGGAGCGCGCGCTCGTCCTCGCGCCCCCCGAGGACCTCCGCCGCGCCCTCCTCGGCCTCGCCGCCCTCAGCGCCGCGCAGGCGGCGCCGGAGGGGGCGCCGGAGCCGGCGGACGCGCGCCTGGCGCTCCGCGAGGGGCGCTTTGAGGACGCCGTCGCCCTCGCCCGCGACGCCGCCCGCCGCGCCCCCGACCGCGCGGCGGAGCTCGCGCGCGTGGAGGGCAAGGCGCTCATGGGCCTCGGCAGGGCGCGCGAGGCGCACGAGGCGCTCTCGCGCGCCCTCGCCCTCGGCGGCGAGCACCCGCAGCTCACCCTCGAGCTCGCGCGCGCCGCCGAGGTCGCCGGGCGCCCCGCCGACGCCCTCCGCGGCTACCAGGCGCTCGCCCGCGCCCTCGCCCCCGCCGAGGGCGCCCCGCGCCCGCCCCTCCTCGACGAGGTGGAGGGCGCCGTGGCGCGCCTCGCCGCCCTCGCCGCCCCCCGCGCGCCGAGCCGCGCCGCCCCCACGCCCCCCGCGAGGGGCGGGCGGTGAGCGCTGAGCCCCCCCGCCCGCGCGCCCTCCTCAAGCGCGCGCTCGACAAGAGCGCGGAGCTGCTTCAGCACCCCGATGGCGTGCGCGGCGGGGTGCGCGAGGAGCTCGCGCGCCTGCTCGAGCGCGTCGACGTGCAGCGCGAGCTGCGCGCCCTGGCGAGTCGCTTTGTGATCGAGGTCACCACCGAGGTGCGGCTCACCCCCTCGGAGGACGCCCCCTTCGGCTTTAAGCCGCAGGTCACGGCGCGCGCGCAGCTCAAGCGCGCCCCCGCCGCCCCCGAGGCGGACACTTCCCCACCACCCCCTACGCAGGAGGAACCGCGTTGAGCGGAGATCTCACGCTGCTGATCGCTTATTTTTTAGTGCTGCTGTGCCTCTCGGTCTACGGCAGCCACCGCTACCAGATGGCCTGGCTCTACCGCCGCCACAAGGCGGAGCCGCCGCGCCCGAGCGCGCCGCCCGACACGCCGCCGTTCGTGCTCGTGCAGCTCCCGATGTTCAATGAGCGCTTCGTCGCCGAGCGCCTCATCGACGCCGCCTGCGCCCTGGAGTACCCGCGCGACCGCCTCCTGATTCAGGTGGTGGACGACTCCACGGACGACTCCACCGAGGTGGCGCGCGCCTGCGTGGACCGCTGGGCGGCGCGGGGCATGCCCATCGAGTACCGCCACCGCGCCAACCGCGCCGGCTTCAAGGCCGGCGCCCTGCAGGCGGGCATGGAGGCGGCGCCGCAGGCGGAGCTCATCGCCATCTTCGACGCCGACTTCATCCCCCCCGTCGACTTCCTCACGCGCACCGTCCCCTACTTTGGCGACGTCAGCCCCGCGCGGGGCGGCGCCGAGGGGGCCGTGGGGGTGGTGCAGGCGCGCTGGGAGCACCTCAACCGCGAGCGCTCGCTCCTCACGCGGGCGCAGGCCATTCTGCTCGACGGTCACTTTATGATCGAGCACACCGCGCGCAACCGCTCGGGGCGCTTCTTCAACTTTAACGGCACCGCCGGCCTCTGGCGCCGCGACTGCATCCTCGACGCCGGCGGCTGGGAGCACGACACCCTCACCGAGGACCTCGACCTCTCGTACCGCGCGCAGCTCCGCGGCTGGCGTTTCGTCTACCTCAACGACGTCACCGCCCCCGCCGAGCTCCCCGAGGACATGGCCGCCTTTAAGGCGCAGCAGCACCGCTGGGCCAAGGGCTCCATCCAGGTGGCGCTCAAGGTCCTGCCGCGCCTCCTCCGCGCGGACGTGCCCCGCCACGTCAAGCACGAGGCGGTCATGCATCTCACCGGCAACATCGCCTACGTGCTGATGGTCCTGCTGTCGCTGCTCACGCCTTTCACCATCGAGCTCCGCACCGCCCACGGCTGGCGCGAGGCGGTGCTGCTCGACCTCCCCTTCTTCCTGAGCGCCACCGCCTCCGTGGCGTTCTTTTATGGCCTCAGCCAGCGCGAGGTGTCGCCCGGCGGGTGGCGGGCGCGCCTGTGGACGCTGCCGGCGGTGATGGCGCTCGGCGTGGGGCTCGCCGTCAACAACACCAAGGCCACCCTCGAGGCCTTCGCCGGCTGGCAAACCCCGTTCGTCCGCACCCCCAAGCGCGGCGAGGCGCGCGTGAGCGCCCTCGCGCGCTACCGGAGCCCCAAGGCGCTCACCTCCCTCGTGGAGCTCGCCCTCGCCGCCCATTTCGGCTACGCGTCTTGGCTCTGCGTGCGTGAGGGGCTCTGGCTCACCCTGCCCTTCATGATTCTCTTCCTGTGGGGCTTCCTCTACGTGGGCCTCGGCAGCCTCGCGCCGGGCCTCCTAGAGCGCCTCGCCCGCCGCGATAACGTCAACTCCGCCCCGGCGCGGATGGGCTGAGGGGCGGGCTCAGGGGCAAGCTCAGGGGCAAGCTCAGGGGCAAGCTCAGGGGCAAGCTCAGGGGCAAGCTCAGGGGCACCTCCGCGTGGTTGACCAGCGACAGCTCCCCCCCGAGCTCCTTGGCCAGCCCATAGGACGTGTAGAGCCCCAGCCCCGTGCCCTGCCCGGCGGACTTGGTGGTGAAGAAGGGCTCAAAGATGAGGCGGCTCGCCTCCTCGCTGATTCCGCCGCCGTGGTCGCGCACGCACAGCAGCAGCCGGTCGCCCTCGAGGCGGGCGCTCACCTTCACCTCGCCGCCGGGGTGGGCGTCGGAGGCGTTCTGCAGGAGGTTGACGCAGATCTGCGTCACGGCGTCCCGAGGCAGCGCGCGCGCGCCGTGGTCGTTGAGGTCCACCCGCACCCGCTCGCGCGTGTAGGGGAACACGAGCGCCACGGCGCGCCCCACCACGTCCGCCAGCGCCGCCCGCTCGCCGCCCTCGCCGCCCGCCGCGCCGCCCCTCTCGGCGCGCCCGAGGAGGGCGTGGGTGATTCGGCGGCAGCGCTGCACCTCGTCGATGATGAGCCCCGCCGACTCCTCCACGTCCGCGCGCAGCGGCGGGGCGAGGGGGGCGCCGCGCAGGGCCTCAAAGAGGTCGCGGCTGAGGGTCTGAATCGTGGCGAGGGGGGTGTTGAGCTCGTGCGCTACCCCCTGCGCGGCGCGCCCGAGGCTCGCGAGGCGCTCCGTGTGCATGAGGCGCTGCTGGTAGACCACCTCCGCTGTCCGCTCCACGTAGAGCGCCACGCGCTGCGGCTGCGCCGGCGGCGACAGCAGCATCACCTCGTAGATCTTGCCGCCGCGCGCCCCCGACCCCTGCAGCGAGAACTGGCAGCGCGACGGCCCGCCCTCCTCCCCGCGCGCCCCCGCCTCCTCCGCCGCGAGCGCGCAGCCGCGGGCGCGGTGCGCGCACTGCCCCTTGCGCGACAGCCCCGGGCAGGCCCACGGCGCCCCCAGACGGTCGCCGAGGGCGAGGGCGGCGTGGGTGTTCTGCCAGGTGGTGCGCCCGCCCTCGATCAGCTCCACCCCCGCCTCGAGGCGGTCGAGGGTGAGCTGCAGCAGCTCGTCGGCGGCGCGGCGGGCGCGCGCCTGCGCGCGCAGCGCGTCGGTGAAGCGAGCGGCGAAATACGCCGCCATGGCCATGGTGATGATGGTCGCCACGAGGCTGAGCGCCTCGCCCCACCCCGGGGAGGGGTCCCAGCGCCCCACGCTGAACGACGGCACGCGCGCGCTCAGCGCCTGCCACGCGAGCCCGCTGAGCGAGGCGAGGGTGGTGGGCCAGAACGCCACGCGCCCCGAGAGGAGCGAGGCGAGCAGGACGGGGAAGGTGTAGAAGGTGATAAAGGGGCAGTCGCTCCCCCCGGCCCCCCATAGCACGATGGAGAGCACGAGCGTGTCGAGGACCGCCTGCCCCACGTGGAGCCCCTCGAGGGCGGCGGCGCTGTCCCCCGACTCCTGCCAGCGGCGGATGCGCCACTGGATGTAGCCGTTGCTCGCCACTCCGATCATCACCCCCAGCAGGATAACCGTGAGGTGGATGCCGGGTACGAGCCCCCACGCCGCCGCCGTGGAGCCGGCGCTCACGCCGAGCAGGGCAAGCCAGCGGAGGCGCATGAGCCAGCGGAGCTTCTCGATGGGCGCCGGGCCGCCGCCCTCGAGCGGCTCTGTGGCGCTCGCGCGCGTCGCGGGACCCTTTTTTGTTTTATGTGTCGAGTCTCTCATGTTAGCCTCCATCTCTGCTGAGCGCCCAGCCAAAGGCACCCTAAGTAAAGGGGAGTCCCCCATGAGTCAACCCGCCCCCCTCCCCCATGCCGCCCTCCTCGACCCGCAGGTCGCCGCCGCCGTCGCCGCCATCCGCGCCCGCGCCTCCCTCGTCCCCAAGGTGGGCCTCATCCTCGGCTCGGGGCTCGGCTTCATCGCTGACCAGCTCACCGACGCGGCGGTGGTCCCCTATGAGGAGATTCCCCTGTTCCCGCGCAGCACCATCGTGGGGCACGAGGGGAGTCTGGTGCTCGGCGCGCTCGACGGGCAGCTCTGCGTGTGCATGAAGGGGCGCGTGCACTATTACGAGGGCTACGACATGCCCCGGCTCGCCTTCCCCATCCACGTCCTGCGCGGGCTCGGCGTGGAGCGGCTGCTGGTGACCAACGCGGCGGGGGGCGTCAACCCCGACTTCCGCGTGGGTGACCTCATGCTCATCGAGGACCACCTGAACTTCTTGGGCGACAACCCCCTCCGCGGCGCCAACCGCGACGCCCTCGGCCCCCGCTTCCCCGACATGAGCTTCGCCTACTCCAAGCGCCTCCGCGACCTGTGGCGCGCGGTGGCGGCGGAGCAGCAGGTCAGCCTGCGCGAGGGCGTGTACGCGGCGATGATCGGCCCCTCCTACGAAACCCCCGCCGAGATCCGCATGCTCCGCCGCGTGGGCGCCGACGCGGTGGGCATGTCCACCGTGCCTGAGGTGATCGTCGCTAACCACTGCGGCATGGAGGTCACGGGGCTCAGCGTGATCACCAACCAGGCCGCCGGCCTGAGCGGGCAGCCCCTGAGCCACGACGAGGTCAAGGAGGCGAGCGAGCTAGCGCGCGTGCGACTCGTGCCCCTCATCCGCGAGGTGATCCGCCGGCTCTGAGGCGCGCGCCCCCCGCGCCCCTCAGAGCGCCACGGCGGTGACGCAGATGAGACCGCGCCGCCGAGCAGGCTCGCGCCGCCGCGCCGGCCTAAGCCGGGGCGGATTGACTTTGCGAGCGCTTCTGCACAAGATGTGCCCCTCAGCCCCCTCCCCTCCCACCCCCCTAGAGCTCTCATGGACGACTGGATCAAGCGGCTCCACAGCCTCAAGGAGCTCAGAGACGCAGGCATCTTGAGCGAGGGGGAGCTGCAGGCGGAGCGCGACAAGATCATGCGCGCCCGCAGCCTGCGCGCCGCCTCCCTCGACGGCCCTCTGGCGCCGGGGACGGTGATCGGGCAGCACCGCGTGCTCTCGATGCTCGGCGAGGGCGGCATGGGGCGCGTGTATCGGGTGGAGCACCAGGACCCAGAGTTCGCCGCCGCCGAGGGCCCGCGCGCCCTCAAGGTGATGAGCGCGACGCTCATGGGGGAGCCGGAGCTGATCCGGCGCTTTAAGCAGGAGGCGCTCAAGGGCGTCAAGATTCGACACCACCGGATGGCGCAGGTCTTTCAGTTCATCGAGCTCGACGGGGTGGTGGGGTTCTTGATGGAGCTGATCGAGGGCGACACGCTGGCGAGTCGCGCGCCCATGCCCTTTGCGGAGGCCCTCGCCGCCCTCGAGCCCCTCGCCGAGATGCTCGACCACCTGCACGCCCTCGGCGTGGTGCACCGCGACGTCAAGCCCGAGAACGTGAAGCTGCACCCCACCCGCGGCCCCGTGCTGCTCGACTTTGGCATCGCCAAGGACGCCGGCATCGACATGACGATGACGATGCGCGCCATGGGCACGCCGCTCTACATGTCGCCAGAGCAGCTCAACGCGCGCGCCGTGACGGGCGCCTCGGACCAGTACGCCCTCGCGCTGATGTTCTATTACCTCGTCAGCCAGCGCTTCCCCTGGCCCACGGACTCCTCTATCCCGCAGATCATCGCCGCCAAGATCGCCAATGAGCTCGACGCGCGCGCCCTCGAGGGGGTGGACGAGGACGTGGGGCGCGCCCTCGCCCGCGCTCTCGCCACCAGCCCCCTCGACCGCTACCCCTCCTGCGGCGCCCTCTGCGCCGCCCTCCGCGCCCTCCCCCCCCGCCGCCCTACGCTCGTCGGCACCCCCGCGCCGCGCGTGGCGTGGGGGGACGCGG
>VGTA01000189.1 GCA_016874875.1 Deltaproteobacteria bacterium
CCTACCTCTACTTCAGCACCGCCGGCAGCGGCTTTGACACGCTGATGTCGGTGCGCCGCGCCTGCGATGACCCGGCGGCGGAGGTGGCGTGCAACGACGACGCGGGGGGCGGGCGCAGCAGCGCCGTGCAGCTCGACCGCCCCGCCCTCGGCGACTACTTTGTGGTGGTGGACGGCTACGCCCAAGAGCAGGGGCTGGTGGTCTTGACGGTGGAGGCGGGGGTGGAGAACGGCGACCCCTGCCCCCCCGACGGCGGCCCGCTCCGCTGCCCGCGCGGCAGCGCCTGCGCCGGCGCGCCGGGGACTCCCGGCGCGGTGTGCGCCCCCGCCGCGTGCGCCGACGGCGTCGACAACGACGAGGACGCGCGCGTGGACTTCCCCCTCGACCCCGGCTGCACGGCGCCTGAGGACCAAGGCGAAGAAGACCCCCCCGCGCCGCCGCAGTGCGCCGACGGCCTCGACAACGACCGCGACGGGCGCACCGACCACCCCGCCGACCCGCAGTGCGCCGCCGCCGCCGATGACCGCGAGGCGCCCGACCCGCAGTGCGCCGACGGCCTCGACAACGACCAAGACGGCTACATCGACGCCGCCGACCCCGGCTGCGCCGACCCCGCCGACGCCAGCGAGCTCAACCCGCCCGCCTGCGGCGACGGGCTCGACAATGACCAAGACGGGCGCACGGACTACCCCAACGACCCCGGCTGCCTGTCGCCCTCGGGGCTGCGCGAGCGCGACCCGAGCCCGCCGCCGCAGTGCGCCGACGGCCTCGACAACGACCAGGACGGCCTGACGGACTACCCCGATGACGCGGGGAGCTGCTCGGCGGCGTCGGACCCCACCGAGGACGACCCCTGCGCGCGGCGCGCCTTCCGCGACGTGTCGGGCTTCACGAGCGCGCGCGGCAACAGCGACCCGGGGGCGGGGGGCGGCGCCGCCAATGATTTTGCGGGCTCCTGCGGGGGCGGGCAGGGCCCCGAGGACCTGCTGGTGTGGCGGGTGGAGCCTGACCGCCCCCTCGCCTCCCTCGCGGTGACCAGCGAGAACAGCGACGTCCCCGTGGCGCTCTACGCCCGCGACGCCTGCGCCCCGGCCCCCGGCGCCCCGCGCGGCGGGGAGCTGTCGTGCTCGGTGTCGAGCGGCGTCACCCCTCTGCGCGTGGGGCCGCGCGCCGCTGGGGAGGACGTGTTCCTCTTTGTGGACAGCCGCCTCGCCGCCGGCGGCGTCTGGCGCGTGCAGCTCGACGCCCGCCTCGCCGCCGGCGCCCGCTGCGACGGCGCGCTCACCTGGCGCTGCGAGGAGGGCGCCGCCTGCCTGCCCGCCGCTGACGGGGTGAGCCGCTGCGTGGTGCCGCAGTGCGCCGACGGCCTCGACAACAACGGCGACGGGCGCGCTGACTACCCCAGCGACCCCGGCTGCGACGCCGCCGCCGACGACCTCGAGCGCGCGCCGCTCACGCCCCCCGCCTGCGCCAACGACGTGGACGACGACGGCGACGGGCTGTTTGATTTTGGCGAGGACCCCGACTGCGAGTCCGCCGCCGACGACCTAGAGCTGCCCGCCTGCCGCGACGGCCTCGATAACGACGGCGACGGGCGCGCGGACTTCCGCGGCGCAGGCCTCGCCGACTCCTCATGCGCCTGCCCCGACGACCCCACGGAGGACCGCGCCGAGGCGGCCTGCGCCGACGGCTGCGACAACGACGGCGACGGGCTCGTGGACCTGCGCGACCCCGGCTGCGCCGCCCCCGGCGACGGCGATGAGTACAACGAGCCCGCCTGCCGCGACGGGCGCGACAACGACGCCGACGGCGTGAGCGACTACCCCAACGACCCCGGCTGCGAGGCGCTCAGCGACCTCTCCGAGGACGACCCCGCCCCCCTGCCCGCCTGCGCCAACGGCGTCGATGACGACGGCGACGGGCTCGTGGACTTCCGCGCCGACGACGGCTGCGTCGCCGCCTCCGACGACGCCGAGGAGAGCGCCTGCGACCTAGAGGTGCCGGCGCTGCCCCCCTCGGGCGTGGTGCAGGGCAACACCGCCACGCTCACGGGCACGCAGGTGGGCTCGTGCTCCTTTGGGGGCGCCCCGGAGGCGATCTGGCGCGTCCGCCTCGCCGCCCCCGCCACCCTCACCCTCGACACCCTCGGCGGCGCCCTCGGCCCCGCCGGCGGCGCCCCCTTCACCACCGTGCTCTACGCCCGCGCCGCCTGCCGCCCCACGCTCCCCTGCGCCGAGCCCGGCTGCGCCCCCGCGCCCTCGGAGCTCGCCTGCGTGCGCGGGCCGGGGGGCAGCAGCGTGCTCACCGTGCGCGCCCCGGCGGGCGACACCTTCTTGTTCGTGGACGGCTTTGGGACGCAGTCGGGCCCCTATGAGCTGCGCGCGCGCGGCGAGTACGACCTCGGGGGCGCGTGCGCCCTCGATGTGCCTTTCGTCACCTGCCCCGCCGGCGCCGAGTGCCGCGCCCCGGCGGAGGGCGAGCCCCTCCGCTGCGCGGCGCCCTGAGACGAGACGAGACGAGACGAGACGAGACGAGACGCATCGATGATCCAGCACATCGCCATTGCAGGCAACATCGGCGTGGGCAAATCGAGCCTCACGCAGCTCCTCAGCCAAGAGCTCGGGGTGGCGCCCTTCCACGAGCCCAACCTCGAGAATCCCTTCCTTGAGCGCTTCTACGGCGACATGAGCGCCTGGGCGTTCCACAGCCAGGTGTTCTTCCTGGTGCACAAGTTCAACGCCCACCGCCGCCTCCTCGCGGGCGGCGCGCCCATGATTCAAGACCGCACGATCTACGAAGACGCCGAGATTTTCGCCGAGCACCTGCACAGGAGCGGGCACATGCTCGACGACGAGTTCAGGACCTACCAGGGGCTCTACGCGGAGTTCCGCGAGCTCTTGCCCCCGCCGAGCCTCATGATCTATCTGCGCGCGGACGTGGACACGCTGCTCGACCGCATCCGCCTGCGCGGGCGCCCCGAGGAGCAGGCGATCCCGCGCGCCTACATGGAGAGCCTGCACGCGCTCTACGAGTCCTGGTTTGAGCGCTACGGCGCCTCCCCCAAGATCGTGATCGAGATGGACGCGCTCGACTTCGTGCGCCAGCCTGCCGACCGCGCCGCCGTGCTCGCGCAGGTGCGCGCCGCCCTCCGCGCCCTCGGCGAGGGCGCCCCGTGAGCCCCGCGCCCCACGCCGCCCCGCGCGCCGCCCTGCGCGCCGCCCTGTGCGCCGCCCTGTGCGCCGCCCCCCGCGTGACGCGCGCAGAGCTCCCCGCCGAGGAGGGCGCCGCCGAGGAGGGCGCCGCCGAGGGGGGCGCCGCCGAGGGGGGCGCCGCCGAGGAAGGCGCCGCCGAGGGGGGCGCCGAGGAGGGCGCGGAGGCGGCGCGCGGGCGGGCGCGCGCAGCGGCGCGACGGCGCCTCACCGTGGGTCCCTTCGCGCAGGGGCGCCCGCAGCTCTCGCTCGGCGCCGGGCGCGCGCAGCTCAACGGGGGGGAGTTCTTTACGATTCAGGCGCAGGCGGGGCTCTTTGTGCTCGACGGGCTCCTCGCCTCCCTCGGGGCGCAGTACTGGCTGTCGCGCTCCGCCCTCCCGAGCGGCTACCTGCTCGCCCCCGGCCTCACCTACTACGCCTACGCGTTGCACCCCGTGGCGCCCTACGCGGGCGTCCTCTACCAGCGCGTCTGGATCGACCTGCCGCTCTCCTCCCCCGACGCGGTGGGCGCGCGCCTCGGCGCGGCGCTGCGCGTGGGGGGGGCGGGGCTCTTGAGCGGGGGGGCGCGCTACATGCGCCCGCTCTCCTGCGCGCCCTCTGCGCCGTGCGGGGAGTGGGCGCCGGAGGTGTCGCTGCAGCTGGGCTTCTAGCCCCCCGCGTAGATAAAGCGCCGCACCCGCGGGTCGCGGGAGGCGCGCACCTCGTCGGGGGCGCCGCAGGCGAGGAGCTCCCCTTGGTACACCATCGCCACCTGGTCGGCCACGCGGAAGGTGGACGACATGTCGTGGCTGATGACGATGGAGGTCATGGCGAACAGGGCGGCGGCCTCCACGATCATGTCGTCCACGCGGCGCATCATGACGGGGTCTTGGCCCGTGGTGGGCTCGTCGTAGATCATGATGCGGGGGCGGGTGACCAGGGCGCGGGCGAGCCCCACGCGCTTGCGCTCGCCGTTGGAGATCTCGTCGGGGAAGCGGCGGAGCAGGTGCGCCACGCTCAGGCGCTCCGCCACCTCGGCGGCGCGCGCGCGGGCCTCGCGGCGCGGGGCGCGCCGGCCCTCCACGAGCGGGAAGGCGATGTTGTCGCCCACCGTCATCGAGTCAAAGAGGGCGGCGCCCTGGAAGAGGACGCCCACCTCGCGCTGCGTGGCGCGCACCGCCTCGGCGTCGGCGCCGCTGAGGTCGCGCCCGAGCACCTCCACGCGCCCGCTCGTGGGGGCGAGCAGGCCGATGATGTGCTTGACGAGCACGGACTTGCCGCTCCCCGAGCCGCCGATGATGAAGGTGATCTTCTCTTGGGGGATCGAGAGCGTGACCCCGCGCAGCACCTCGCGGTCGCCGAAGCGCTTGTGGAGCGCCTCGCAGCGCGCGGCGCAGGGGAGGTGGGCGAGGGCGGGGGAGCAGGGGGGCGGCGGGGTGAGGTCGGGGGGGAGCGCCTCGGCGCTGAGGGCGGCGAGGGCGCTGGCGGGCGCGGCGGGCGCGGCGGGCGCGGCGGGCGCGGCGGGCGCGGCGCCCTCGCGCATCCGCTCGGTGACGGCGCCGCTCATAAAGGCGCGCACGGCGGGGTGGGCGCTGCGCGACACCTCCTCAAAGCTCCCCACCTCCGCCAGCACCCCCTCGCTCAAGACGCCCATGCGGTCGGCGAGGCGGCGGTTGGAGGTCATGTCGTGGGAGACGAGCACCGAGGTGAGGCCGTACAGGCGCTGCGCGACACCTCCTCAAAGCTCCCCACCTCCGCCAGCACCCCCTCGCTCAAGACGCCCATGCGGTCGGCGAGGCGGCGGTTGGAGGTCATGTCGTGGGAGACGAGCACCGAGGTGAGGCCATACAGGCGCTGCGTCTTGGCGATAAGCGCGTCCACGAACTCGATCATCACCGGGTCGAGGCCCGTGGTGGGCTCGTCGAGCAAGACCACCTCGGGGTTGGAGACCACCGCGCGCGCCAGCGCCACGCGCTTGCGCATGCCGCCGCTCAGACTCGCCGGCAGGAGCCCCCCCGCCCCCGACAGCTCTAGGAGCGCGAGCAGCTCCTCCACGAGCCGCGCCACCTCGGGCGCGGGCAAGGCGCTGCCCTGCGTGAGCGGGAAGCCGATGTTCTCCGCCACCGTCATCGAGTCGATGAGGGCGTAGCTCTGAAAGACCATCGTGCAGCGGCGGCGGAGGAGGGCGCGCTCGGCCTCGCGGAGGGCGGCGAGGGGCTGCCCAAAGAGGCGCACCTCCCCCTCGTCAGGCGCCACCAGCCCGTTCATCATCTTGAGCAGCACCGACTTGCCGCTCCCCGACTGCCCCGCGATCACAAAGGTCTCCCCGGCGCGCACGGTCAGGTCCACGCCGCGGAGGAGGTGGAGGTCGCCGAAACGCTTGTGCACGCCTCGCAGCTCCACCACCGGCGCCCCCGCGGGCCAGCGCGCCACGTGGGGGGCGAGGAGGTTGACCCGCCCCGCCGGCGCCGCCGGCGCGGGGGCGCTCACTTCAGGTCGGCGCAGCAGCGGAAGCCGATGTAGGGGCGCTGGCTCGTGGGGGCGTGGCGCCCGCCGCCGCCGCACGCCGCGTCCTCCTCCGAGGAGGCGTAGTAGCCGCCGCGCACCGTCTGGCTCGCCGTCCACTCCGCGGCGTTGCCGCTCATGTCAAAGACGCCGGCGGCGCTGCAGGCCTTAAAGGAGCCGCCCGGGGCGAGCTTGCGCTCCTCGCCCTCGGCGTCCTCCGTGTTGCACTTGGCGGCGCTGAAGACCTTGCCATAGGGGAAGTCCCCGGCGCCGCGGCAGGCGCGGCGCCACTCGTCGTCGGTGCAGAGGCGCTTGTTGATCTGCGCGCAGAGCGAACCGGCGGCGGCGAAGCTGACGTTGACCTTGGGGAGCTGGCCCTTGCCGGGGTACTCGTAGCTGTCCACGCAGTACGCCTGCCCCGCCTTGGCGAGCTCGATGGCGGGGGCGCCCTTCAGGCGGTCGCCGATGACGCTGCCCTTGGGGAAGGGCGCCTTGGTGCGCAGCCACATACCCGCTGGGCACTGCAGCACCCCGTTGACCTCCACCACGCTCGCCCTCTCGGGCGCGGCGGCGCGCTCCGCAGGCGGCTCCGCCTCCGCCGCGCGGAGCGCGCCGCTGAGCGTGCCGCCCTCCTTCGCCTCGCGCGCCGCCTGCGCCCGCGCCTCGCGCGCTGCCTGCGCCTGCGCCTTGCGCGCCGCCGCCGCCGCCTCGCGCTCCTCGCGCGCCGCCTGCGCCTTGGCCTCGCGCGCCGCCGCCGCCGCCGCGCGCTCCTCGCGCGCCGCCTGCGCCTTGGCCTCGCGCGCCGCCGCCGCCGCCGCGCGCTCCTCG
>VGTA01000190.1 GCA_016874875.1 Deltaproteobacteria bacterium
GGAGGGGGGGCGAGCAGACCCACGCGGGGGCGGCGCGCTCCTCCACGAAGGCGGTGAGGGCGGGCAGGTCGCTGAGCAGGTCGTCGAGGAGCTCGGCGGGGGGGGCGTGGGTGGCGAGGTCGGGGAGGGCGCTGAGCAAGAAGAGCCTACCGCGCAGGTCGTGGCGCAGGTCGCGCAGCCCCCCGCGCTGGCTGAGGAGCCGCCGCCGCCAGCGCCCCTCGGCGTCGGGGTGCGCCCACAGGCACCCGCCCTCCTCGGCGGGGCGCCAGGTCCCCCACAGCCTCACCCCCTCGGCGAGGTGGAGGAGGCGCGCGCCGCGGGGGGAGAGGGGCAGGTCCACGGGGGTGTCGCGGGCGGCGGCGGCGCGCGCGGCGCGCCAGGCGGCGCGCGCCTCCTCGGCGATGAGGGCGTCGAGCGCCTCGCCGGTGAGCGCGGGGTCCTCGCCGCAGGGGGCGCGCAGCGCGTGGGTGATGACGCCGGCGCCGCTCACGGTGAGCCACACGCCTGCCGTGTGAGGGGTGTCCATGGGGCGCCTCCTGGGGTTCGAGTTGCGCGTTTTGACACTTTAGGCTATCGTGGCGCCGCTCGCCACTCGCGGTGACCCCCCCCGCGCTGCCCGCCAGAGAGGCCGCCCATGCGCTTGTGTTCGCTCGCCCTCGCCCTGCTCGCGCTCGCCCCGCTGCCGCGCCCCGCGCCCGCCCAGCCCGCCCAGCCCGCCCAGCCCGCCCAGCCCGCCCCTGGGGCGCTCAAGACGCTGTGGTCTTTCGACGGGCCCCTCGCCGGTCGCCTCAAGGCGCTCTTGCAGGAGCGCTACGCGGCGCACTCCGGCGCCCACCTCTTTGACCGTGAGTCGCTAGAGGCGCACCTGAGCGCCCACCTCCGCGCTCACCCCAGCCACGAGGCGCTCGTGGCGCTCGAGCGCTGCGCGCGCGACGCCAGCGCCTGCGACCTCCCCGCGCTGCTCCTCGAGGGCGGCGCGCTCTCGGGGCGCGCGTTCGTGAGCGCCGCCGAGGAGCAGGGGGGGCGCTTCACCGTGCGCGTGGAGTGGCACAAGCGCGGCGCGCCGGCGCCGGAGCGGCTGAGCGCCACCGAGGACACCCTCGAGCGCGCCTGCGCGCGCGTGTTCGAGGAGGCGCTGCAGGTGGGCTCCGTGGTGGTCAAGGGCCTGCCCGCCGGCGCCGCGCTCGCCCTCGGGGGGGCGCCGGTGCCGCTCGTCGAGGGGCGCGCGGTCCTCGAGGCGGGCGTCCACGAGCTCACGCTGAGCGCCCCCGACCACGAGCCGCTGGCGATTCGGGTGGAGGTGAAGCCGGCGCTCGTGACCGAGGTGGAGGTGCGCCTGCTCAAGTCGTCGGGGACCTTTAAGCTGATGGTGCTCGGCGATGAGCTCATGCAGGGCCTCAGGGCCACCCTCAACGGCGAGCCCCTCGCCGTGGACGCGGTGGTGCGCCTCCCCGCCCGGCGCGAGCACACGCTCCGCGTGGAGGCGGAGGACCGCGCCCCCTACGACCTCACCTTCACCCTCGACCCCTCCGAGGCGCGCACGCAGACGGTGGAGCTGCCCTTCGCCCGCGCGCCGTGGAAGGTCGCCCTGCGCGGCCCGCACCCCGATGTGCAGGCCAGCACCCACCAGGTCTACGCGCGCCTCCGCGGCGCCAACCTCGCCGGCGGGTCGTGGGAGGCCGACGTGAGCGGCGCCGACGGCGCCGCCCAGCGCGTGCAGAGTCAGGCCTACGCCGCCGGCGCCTGGGGCCTCGACGCGGGCCTCCGCTGGGGCATCGACCCGGCGAGCGCCGCCGGCTCCCTGCAGCTCGACCTGGTGGGCGTGGGCTACCAGCGCGTCTCGGGGCCCATCGCCGTCAACGAGGGGCGCCCGGGGCAGCGCGCCCCCTGCGACCGCCGCCGCGACCCCCCGCGCGAGTGCGAGGGCCTCACCCTCAACGAGCTCCACCGCACCCTCACCCGCGTGCTGTGGGTGGGCTACCAGGTGCCCACGTGGCGCGTGACTCCTTACCTCAACGCGGGTCTGCTCTGGGTCTACGAGACCGGCTCCCTCAAGGGCGGCGGCGACGTCAGCGCGCACAGCCTGCGGGTGGGCTGGGAGACGGGCGTGGACATGACGCTGAGCCCGGAGTGGGTGGTGAAGGCGGCGCTGGTGGCGGACGCCTGGGTGAACTCCCGCGTCTCGTACCAGCTCGCCGTGGGCGCTGCGTACGCCTTTACCCTCTTTTGACATCCGCCATCCTCTTGAGACTGCCGAGAGCCCCCATGCGCACCCGCCTGCCCAGCGCCCTCAGCGCCCTCAGCGCCCTCAGCGCCCTCAGCGCCCTCAGCGCCCTCAGCGCCCTCAGCGCCCTCAGCGCCGCTTACGCCGCGCCGAGCGCCGCCGAGCTCGACGCCCTACGCCAGCAGGCGCGCGCCGCCTACAACGACGGGCGCTTTGAGGTCGCGCAGGAGGTGCTCACCACCGTGGTGCAGGCGCTGCCCACCTCCGCCAGCGACTACCTGATGCTCGCCCGCTCCGCCTACAGCAAGCGCGACTACCCGCGCGCCTCCGTCGCCTACACGCTCTACTTCAAGCTCGAGCGCAAGCCCGTGGACGGCGCGCGCGAAGAGCTCAAGATGGTCAAGCAGCACATCTCCAAGCCACAGGACCTGCGCCGCCTCGAGGTGAGCGACGAGCGCGCCCGCGACCTCGAGCGCCTCGCCAAGGCGCGAGAGCTCCACGGCCCCTCTGGCGCGCTCACCGCCCTCGCCAAGATCAAGCGCGAGGGGATCTTCCACCCGCGCCTCAAGAGCGCCTACGACGCGCTCCGCGAGGCGCTCCTCGCCGCGCAGCGCGCGCTCCTCGCCGACTGGGGGCGCCTCGGGGCGCAGATGCCCACGAGCGAGGCGCAGGAGCTCGCGGGCGCCTGGGCGGAGTGGGGCGACTCCATCGCCGGCGACAAGGCGGAGGCGCGCGCGCAGGGGGAGCTGCTGCGCGCCCTTCTAGCCTTGCGCGCCGCGCCCGCTGACGCCCTCGCGCAGCTCCAGGAGCTCAAGGGCGAGAGCGAGACGCACCGCTACGCCCTCCTCTTGGCCACGGGCGCCGCCGGGCGCGCCGAGGAGGCGCGCCTGTTCGCCGAGGCGCTCGCGCAGCGCGCCGACGGCGACGACCTGCCCCGCCTGAGCGCCCTCCAGGCGCTCTACGCGGCCCGCGCCGGTAAGCCCGAGGAGGCCGCCCGCGCCCTCGCCGACGCCCTCTACGCCCGCCCCCCCGCCCCCCGCGGCGCGGCGCGCTGAGGCGGGCGCGGCGTGGCGCGCTCAGGTGAGGGGGGGGGCGCGGGGGGCGAGGAGGGCGCGGGCGCGGGCGGGGGCGCGGGCGCGGGCGCGGGCGCGGACGCGGGCGCGGGCGGGAGCGCGGGCGCGAGCTGGGAGGAGGAGGTGGCGCGGCGGGCCCTAGAGCGCGAGTGGCTCGGGGGGCTCGTGTCGTCGGAGGCGCGCGCGGCGCAGGCGCTCGCCGTGGCGCGGCGGTGGCTGGGCGCGCCCGCGCCGGAGCGCCGCGCCCTCGCCCTCCACCTCGCGCGCGCGCTCGGCGCCCGCGGCCTCTGCGGTCCCCTCTGCGACGCCCTCGAGGGGGCGCCCGAGGCGTGGCGCGGCGTCCCCAACCCCCTCTGGGGCTACGAGCCGCCCCCCGGCGCCCCCCCCGGGGACGGCGTGAGCCGCTTTGAGCCCCAGCGCCGCGCCTTCTGCGCGCCCACGCTGGCGGAGACGGCGCTGGCCTGCCTAGCGGCCCTGGCGCCGAGCGCGCACCCGGCGCGTGAGCGCGCGGCGCGGTGGGCGCTGGCGGAGGCGGCGGCGCTGTGGGCGGCGGGGGCGGGGGCGGGGGCGGGGGCGGGGGCGGGGGCGGGGGCGGGGGCGGGCGCGGGGGCGGGGGCGCTCGCGTTGCTGGCGTGGGAGACGCGCGACCCCCGCGCCCCCCTCGCCCCCCTCGCCCCCTACGCCGTCGCCCTCCTCGCGCTCCGCCCTGAGCTCGCGGCGCCGCTCGCGCTCCGCCTCGCGCTCCTCTCGCCTCACGAGGCGCCCGCCCTCTGCGCCGCCCTCGCCGCCCTCCCCCCCGGCGCCGCGCGCGACGAGTTCGCGCGGGCGCTCCGCAAGCAGCTCGGGCGGGTGGGGCGCGTGCGCCTGTGGGTGGAGTGCCGCGCGCTCCTCTCGGCGCCGCCCGCGGGGTGAGGGGGGCGCGACGAAATCTACACGATATTTCGGCGCCGCGCGTGCCCTCGTGGTTCCATCTCGATGACAAATGCGTTATTGAGTGAGTCACGTGGAGAGTGATGACCAGGGCGCAGAGCCGCCCGCGCGAGGTGCCCTGATGCCGCTGCAGCAGCCCCCTGAGGAGCCCCCTCACAAGCAGAAGCAACGCCCCAGCTACCTCCCGCCTCAGGAGAGTCTGTCGGGTGCCTTCGCCCCGCGCCCCCTCACCGCCGACGAGCGCCTCGCGCAGCTCGAGCGCTCGAGCGCCCTCCACCAGCAGCAGCTCGAGGGCCTCCTCAACATCGCCGCCACCCTCCGCCAGCACGCTGACCCGCAGGCGGCCATGCGCGCCATCATGGTGCAGATCTCCGAGCTGCTCCGCGCCGACCGCACCACCATCTACGAGCTCAGCGAGGACCAGGTGACGCTGCAGGGCCTCGCCGTGCAGGGGGACCTCAGCATCTCGGTGGGCATCCCCAACGGTCGCGGCATCGCCGGGCTGGTGGCGGCCACCAAGCGCCCCATCAACCTCGCTGACGCCTACGAGCACCCCAATTTCGACTTCCGTTTCGACAAGCTCACCGGCTATCGCACCCGCTCCGTCCTCTGCGTGCCCATGCTCAGCTCGCAGGGCGAGGTGATCGGGGTGGTGCAGGTGCTCAACAAGCTCGGGGGGCAGGGCTTCTCCCACGAGGACAAGCAGCTGCTCATCGTCTTGGCGGCGCAGGCGGCGATGACCCTCGAAGCGCTGCGCCTCGAGCAGGCGCTCAAGAGCTCCAACGCCAACCTGCGCCGCGTGAGCGCGCAGGTGCAGCGCCAGCTCGAGGAGCAGGAGCTGCTCTTTGAGGTCGAGCGCGCCGCCTCCACCTCCTCCACCCTCGCCGACCTCGCCGCCGCCGTCCTCGGGCGCGCCACGCAGGTGCTCGGCGCGGAGCTGGTGGCGCTCTTTGTGCCCCACGACGATGGCTCCGGCCCCGCCTACCTGCAGGAGCGCGTCCCCGCCGGGGGGTCCCTCAACGGCTGCGCGGCGCTCGACGCGCCCGGACTCCACCTCCTCTCGCGCGTGGAGGTGGGGGAGGGGCTGCTCGGCAAGGTCGCCTCCCGCGGCGAGGCGCTGATGCTCATGGGCGGCTGCTTTGAGCTCGAGGCGCTCCCCCGCGTCCTCAGCGACCGCTGCGGCTACCCCGTGCACAACGCCCTCGCCATCCCCCTCATCGACGACCGCGCCCCGATCGGGGCGCTGCTGTGCGTCAACTGCGAGGCGCTCAACGGCTGGCACGCGGAGCCCAGCGCCCGCGGCGATTCGCTCCTTGACCTCGGCGGCGCCACCCTCAGCGTGCGCCAGCTGGCGTGCTTTGACGGGCTCCCCGCGGAGGTGCGCGACCGCGCGTCGCAGACGCTGCGCTTCGCCGGCCTCATCGCCGGGCGCGTGGCGCACGCCGCCGCGCAGCTCGAGCGCCACCGCACCGCCCTCACGCAGGACCGCATGATGACCATCGGGCAGATGCTCAGCGGCGTCCTTCACGATATGCGCGGGCCCATGACCGCCATCAGCGGCTACTCGCAGCTCATGGCGCGCTCCTCCTCCGCCGAGGAGCGCGCCGCCATGGCCGCCACCGTGACGCGCAAGATCCGCGAGCTCAACGAGATGACGCTCGAGGTGCTCAATTTCGCCAAGGGCGCCCGCACCGTGCTCACCCGCAAGGTCTTCCTCAAGCAGTTCATCGACCACATCCTCGAGACGCTCCTGCCCGAGTTTGAGGAGTTCGGCGTGCTGTTCGACGTGGATGACCAGACGGGCGGCGTGGGCTACTTTGACGAGGGCAAGATGCGCCGCGTGGTGATCAACGTGGCGCGCAACGCCCGCCAGGCCATGAGCAACGTCCCCTCCCGCCCCGACGGCGCCCCCTGGCGCTTCGCCTGGCGCCTGCGCGAGGCGCCCGAGAGCCTGAGCTTTGAGCTGTCCGATAACGGCCCGGGCATCCCCGAGGTGATTCGCGAGCGCGTCTTTGAGGCCTTCACCACCCTCAACAAGTCCGAGGGCACCGGCCTCGGCCTCGCCATCGTCAAGCGCATCGTCGATGAGCATGAGGGGGAGCTGTCGCTGAGCACGGAGACGGGGCAGGGCACCACCATCGTCATCACCCTCCCGCAGCCGCAGGACGCGCCCCTCTAGCGCCCCTCTAGCGCCCCTCTAGCGCCCCTCTAGCGCCCGGGCGCGCGCCCGCGCCGCCCGCCGCCGCCAGAGCAGCGCCGCGAGTCCCGTGACCCACACGGG
>VGTA01000191.1 GCA_016874875.1 Deltaproteobacteria bacterium
AGCGCCGCCTCCGCCCCCCGCCCGAGGGCGCGCTCCTCCGCCCACGCCTCCCCGTCGAGCTCCCCGCGCCGCAGCGCCCCCGCCCAGCCCTCCGCCGTGTGGTAGCAGGCGTGCGCGTAGACGCGGGCGGCGGGCTGCTGCGCGGGGCAGGCGCGGTCGAGGAGCGCGAGGCGCGCGCAGGGCGCGGCGGCGCGGGTGAGGGCGACGTTGCGCGGGGAGAAGGTGAGGGGGGCGAGGGCGAGGGGGGCGAGGGGGGCGGCGCCCGCGCGCGCCGCCTCGGGCGCGCCCGGCCGCGGCGGCGCGCCGCGCCCGAGCGGCGTGGCGGGGAGGGGGGCGTCGCCCTCGCGCGGGGCCCGCGCCCCCCCCTCGGGCGCCGCGCGCCCGCCCAGCAGCTCGTCGCGCGAGAGCGTAAGCGCGTCGCGCTCGCACCCCTCCGCCGCCCCCAGCGCCGCCGCCACCGACCGCGCGAGCAGGCGCGCCTCGCTCTCCTCCGCCCCCTCCTCGAGCCCCCCGAGCCCGCTCAGGCGCCGCAGCGCCAGCGCGGGGTCGAGCGGGCGCGCGAGGGCGAGGTCGCTGAGGCGGGGGAAGGAGGCGGGGGGGAAGCTCGTGACCGCCAGCCACAGCTCCCCCGCCGGGCGCGGCGACGCGGCGCGCAGGGCGGCCACGCGAGCGCGGACGGCCTCGAGGGGCAGCGCCCGCGCCCCGTCGCTCGAGTCGAGCGACACGAACCGCGCCACCTCTAGGCGCACGCCGAGCGGCGCGAGCGCCTCGCTCGCCCGCCCCGCCACCCGCCGCGCCCACGCCGCCCCGCCCTCCTGCTCCGCCCCGAGGTCGAGCGCCACCACCAGCCGCGCGGCGCGCGCCTCGCCCCCCTCACCGCTCCGCGCCCCCCCCGCGCCCCCTCCGCAGGCGCAGAGGAGCGCGCACAAGAGCGCCCGCAGAGACGCCCGCAGGCGCCGAGGCGCGCTAGGGGACGCGGGGGTGGGGAGAGCGGCGCGGGGGGCGTGAGGGGGGCGGGGCACGCGGGGCGTTCTCCTAGCGGGGCGCGGGGCGCGGGGGCTACACTTTAAGCGGTCGTCGTGCTACACACAAGGGAGCGACTCGCCGCGCGGCAGGTCGCGTGGCGCCTAGGGCGCGCGCCCGGCGAGATCACAGCGCGCGCCACCCCAGCGCACGCCATCACTAGAGAGAGCGATGAGAGAGAGCTGCCCGCACTGCGCCTACCCGCACCCGCCCGCCCTCAAGCCGCCCTCCTGCCTCGCCTGCGGCCGCCGCCTCGAGGGCGCGCCGGGGCCCCCGGTGGTGGGGCGCGCCGCGGAGCTGCGGTGGGCGCTCGCGCGCGTGGAGGCGCACATGCAGGCGCGCGCCGTGGGCTGCGTGAGCCTCAGCGGCCCCAGCGGCGCTGGCCTCAGCACGCTCCTGCAGCGCCTCCGCCTCGCCCTCCTCGACGAGGCCGCCCGCCTCGACCAGAGCGCCCCCTATCCCCTCCCGCTCACCCTCACCCTACACCCCTTCCTCAGCGGCGCCTCCCGCGCGCCGAGTCCCCTGTGCGCGCTCTACCGCAAGGCGCTCGAGGCGCTCTTGGGCGTGGACCTCGCGCAAGACCCCCCCTCACAGGAGCGCTGGGCGCGCCGCGTGCTCGACGCCTGGGAGGCGCCGCCGAACGCGCGCGAGGCCTTTGAGCGCCTCTGGGGGGGCGGCGGGGGGGCGGCGGAGGATTCGGAGGGGCCCCCAGACGAGTCGCTGTGGGGGGAGCTCAGCTGGGGCGGCGGGGGCGGCGACGCGGTGGGCGAGGGCGTGACGCTCAAGAATCTGTCGCGCGCCCAGCTCATCGAGGAGGCGCTCAAGCCCGCCCCTCGCTCCGAGCGCCCCGGCGCGCGCGACGGCGCCTTTGTGGGCGCCGAGGACCTCGCGCGCCTCCTCCTGCACCGCGCCCGCCGCACCCCCATCGTCGTCCTCTGCTACGACCTCCAGGGCGCCCTCGAGGCCGACGTGAGGGCCCTCGCGCACCTCATCGAGCTCCTGCGCGCCGAGGGGCCCGAGGGGCGACACGCGCTCTGCTTTGTGCTCGAGCGCCCCCCCGAGGCCCTCACCCCCGCCTCCGTCAACCGCCGGGAGCCGCCCGCGTTCACCTTTGAGGAGACCGCGCAGCTCATCCGCGCCTGGCACCCCGACCTCAACGAGCCGCTCGCCGCCGTAGAGCGCCTGCAGCAGATCTCCAAGGGCAACCCCCGCGCCCTCATCAGCGCCGTGCTCGCCGCCACCCGCGACGGCGCCTTTGAGCCGCGCGCCCTCACCCTCACCCCGGAGGCCGAGGGCGCCCCGCGCGCCCCGCTCTCTCTCGAGGACCTCCTCGCCCTCGTCGCCGTGGCGGGCCCCACCTGCTGCCTTGAGCAGCTCCGCGTCCTCAGCCGCGCCCTCGACCCCACCCCCTGGTCACACATCACCCTCAGCGAGCGCCCCCTCGAGGAGCAGTTCGCGCGCGCCGCGAGCGACCCGCGCCTCCTCACGCCCACCCAGAACGAGCGCTTTGTGGGGCGCGCGAGCTACCGCTTCAGCCGCCCCGAGCAGCAAGAGCGCCACGAGCGCCTGTGGCGCGCCCGCTACGCCGAGCCCGAGCGCGCCGGGGCGCGGCGCGCGCTCGCCGAGTGGATGAGCGCGCAGCGGATCTCGCAGGAGGCGGAGGTGCAGGTGCTGCTGTCGGTGGCGGAGCACTGGCTCGCCGCGGGCGAGGGCGCGCGCGCCGGGGAGGTGACGGCGCGCGCCGCGCACCTCTGCGCGCGCCGCGGCAACCTCCCCCTCGCCCGCAGCGCCGCCCAGCGCGCCTTTGACCTCCTCACCCCGCAGGGCCCCTGGGCCGCCCTCCGCGACCTCTACCCGCTCAGCGCGCGCCTCTGGGCCGACTCGGGGGCGCCGCACCAGGCGGAGGCGCTGCTGCAGCAGGGCCTCAAGCGCGCCTGGCAGCTCGACGACCTCGCCGCCGCCCACGCCCTCGCCACGCAGCTCTGCGCGCTCTACGAGGCGCGCGGCTTCGCGCAGCAGGCGGCGTGGGTGGGCGAGTGGCTCTCGCGCCTGCCGGGGGGCGCCGAGCAGGACGGGGCGCTGCCGGGGGCGCTCGCGGAGGCGCGCCTCGCGCGCGGCGCCCTGCGCGCGCTCAAGCCCCCCTCCGCGCCCCCGGCGCTCGCCGCCCCCCCCCCGCTCCCCCCCACCCACCCCCGCGCCGCGAGGAGGGCGCTCGCCATGCACGACCCCAGAGACCTCGAGCCGCCGCCGCTCCCCGTCCTGCGCGTCCTCCGGACCCTCAAGGAGGCGGGGCGCGAGGCGTGGGTGGTGGGCGGCAGCGTGCGCGACCGCCTCCTCGGGCGCTCGGTGGGCGACTGGGACCTCACCACCAGCGCCACCCCAGAGGAGGTGTCGGCGTGCTTTGAGCGCGTGATCGCCACAGGCATCGAGCACGGCACCGTGACCGTCCTCAGCGAGGGGCTGAGCGTGGAGGTCACCACGTACCGCGTGGACGGCGCCTACGCCGACGGGCGCCGCCCCGAGGCGGTGACCTTCACGCGCTCCCTGCGCGAGGACCTCGCGCGCCGCGACTTCACCATCAACGCCATGGCCTGGGACCCCGACGAGGGGCGCCTCGAGGACCCGTTTGGCGGCGTGGCGGACCTCGAGCGCGGGCTGGTGCGCGCCGTGGGCGACCCGCTCGCGCGCTTCCGCGAGGACGGCCTGCGCGCCCTCCGCGCCGTCCGCTTCGCCGCCGTCCTCGCCTTTGAGCTCGACGCGGAGACGGAGGCGGGCATCACGCGCGCCCTCGACGTGTTTCGGCGCGTCTCGATGGAGCGCGTGCAGGTGGAGCTCTTTAAGACGGTGCTCAGCGACGAGGCGGCGTGGGGGGTGGGGGCGCTGCGGCGCCTAGAGCTGATGTCGGACTGCGCGGCGGAGCTCACGCGCCTCGACGAGGGCGACTGGGCGCGCGCGCTGCGCGCCCTCGAGCGCGCCCCCCGGCAGCTCGAGCCGCGCCTCGCCGCCCTCTTCCACGCGCTGCCGGACGCCGAGGAGGCGTCGCGCGAGGCGCTCGGGCGCCTGCGGTGCGCGCGGCGCCTGGTGGCGGGCGTGGCGCACCTGCTGCGCTGGCGAGCGGTGTCGCCCTCCACGCCCCGCACCGACGGGCAGGTGCGCGCCCTCGCTGCGCAGGTGCAGCTCGAGGCGCTGCCGCAGCTCCTCGGCTACCGGCGCGCCTGGGCGGCGGCGGAGGGAGACGAGGGCGAGGCGGCGGCGTGGGACGCGCTCGGGGAGCGGATGCGCGCCCTGCGCGTCCACGAGGCGCCGCAGGCCCCCAAGGACCTCGCGCTCCGCGGCGGTGACCTCGCCGCCGCCCTCGACCTCCCCGCCTCGCGCCTCGTGGGCGACCTCCTCAGCGCCCTGCTGCAGCACGTGTGGGAGCGCCCCGAGGACAACACCCCCGAGGCGCTCTTGGCGCTCGCGCCGCGCCTCCTCTCGCAGCTGAGGGGGCGCTGAGGTGGTGTACCTCGACGAGAACGCCACCGCCACGCCGCTGCCGGCGGCGGCGGCGGCGGCGGCGGAGTGGCTGCGGCGTGCCGCCAACGCGAGCAGCCCCCACGCGGCGGGG
Source organism: Deltaproteobacteria bacterium (assembly GCA_016874875.1). Classification (GTDB taxonomy): domain Bacteria; phylum Myxococcota_A; class Bradymonadia; order UBA7976; family VGTA01; genus VGTA01. The sequence continues at coordinate 4,631 of VGTA01000191.1, forward strand.
CGGGCGGCGCGGGGGGCGGTGGAGCGGGCGCGCCGGCAGGTGGCGGGGAGTCTGGGGGTGGAGGCGCGGCACGTCACGTTCTGCGCGAGCGCCACGGAGGCGCTGCACGCCGCGGTGCTCGGCGCCCTCCGCCCCGGGGAGCACGTGGTGGCGAGCGCCCTAGAGCACGCGGCGCTGTGGGGGGCGCTCGAGCAGGCGCGCCGGCTGCTCGGGGTGGAGGTGACGCGGGTGGCGGTGAGCGCGCGCGGGGAGGTGGACCCGGAGGCGTTCGCGCGCGCCCTGCGCCCCAACACCCGCCTGTGCGCGCTGATGGCGGCGCAGAGCGAGCTCGGCGTGGTGTACCCCACGCGGGCGGTGGCGGAGCGCGTGGCGCCGGTGCCGCTGCTCTGCGACGCCTCGCAGGCGTGGGGGAAGGTGCCGCTGCGCCTGCCGAGCACGGGGGCGCGCCTGGCGGTGGTGTCGGGGCACAAGGCGGGGGCGCCGCTCGGCGCGGCGGCGCTGTGGTGCGCCCCGGACGCCCCGCCGCTCGCCCCCCTGCTGCTGGGCGGCGCGCAGGAGCGCGGGCGGCGCGCGGGCACCGAGCTCACGCCGCCCATCGTGGGGCTCGGGGTGGCGGCGGAGGCGCTCGGGGAGCGCCTCGCGGCGATGGGGGCGGTGCGCGCCCTGCGCGACGCCCTCGAGGCGCGCCTCGCGTCGCGCGGGGCGCTGCTGGCGGTGGGGGCGGGGGTGGACCTCGACGCGGGGGGCGCGCCGCGGGTGCCCGGCGAGGGGTGGGCGTGGGGCGCGCACGCCCGCCTGCCCAACACGCTGATGCTGCGCAGCCTCGCCGTGGAGGGCGACCTGCTCCTGCAGGCGCTCGACCTCGCCGGCTTCTGCGTATCGAGCGGCTCGGCGTGCGCCTCGGGGGCGCTCGAGCCCTCGGCGGCGCTCCTCGCGCTCGGCTGCGCCCCGCCCGAGGCGCGCCGCGGGCTGCGGGTGTCGCTGGGGCCCACGACGCCGGCGGAGGGGGTGTGGCGCTTCGCGGACGCCCTAGAGGGGCTGCTCAGCGCGGGGGTATAGGCGCGCGGCGCGCCAGACCCGCTCGCGGAGCTCGTCGGCCTTGAAGGGCTTGTAGAGGACCGGGGGGCGCGCCTCCTCCAAGAAGCGCGCCGTCTCCTCGCTGGTGGCGCCGCCGGTGATGACGAGGACGCGCTCGGCGAGTCCGCGTGCCTGAAGCGCCTCGTAGACATCCACGCCGCTCAGCTCCGGCATCACGAGGTCACACAGCACCACGTCCGGCGCCGCGGCGCCGGGGGCGTCGAGGGCGGCGAAGGCGTCGCGCGGGCTCGTGAAGGCGCGCACGCGCTCCGCCCCGAGGATCCGAATCACCGCGCGCCCCACGTCGGGCTCGTCGTCGATCACCACCACGTCGCGCACGTCGCGGAGGTCGAGCTGCGCGGAGGGCGTGGGCGCGTCGGCGAGCGGGCCGTGCTCGGCGGGGTCATAGGCGGGGAGGAGGACGCGGAACGTGGTCCCCGCCCCCACCGCGCTCTCGAGGGAGATGACGCCGCCGAGCGCGTGCACCATGCGGTGGCAGATCGACAGCCCCAGCCCCGTCCCCACCGCGCGCTTGGTGGTGAAGAAGGGGTCAAAGACGCGGCGCGCCACCTCCGGGGGCATGCCCGAGGCGTTGTCGCGCACCTGCAGCAGCAGCCCCTCAGGCGCGCGCGACACGCTCACCCACACGCGGTTGCGCGCGAGGTCGGGCGCCCCAAAGGCCTGCGCGGCGTTCACCAAGAGATTCATCACCACCTGCACCACCTGGCGCTCATCGGCGAAGGCGCGCGGCAGGTCGGGGGGCAGCGCCGTCTCCACCACCGCGCGCCGGACCTCGTG
>VGTA01000192.1 GCA_016874875.1 Deltaproteobacteria bacterium
CGGGCGGCTCGCTCGGGGCGGGGCTCGGGCTCGGCTGCGCGGGGGCGGTGAGGGGGGCGAGGAGGAGGGAGAGCGTGAGGGAGTGCAGCAGTGCGGCGCGTCTAGGTGAGGACATAAGGGGGTAGCTCTAAGTGGGCGCGCGGCGGAGAGGGAGGCGCGGGCAGGTGGGTGAGAACGAGCTTGACGCAGGGTGTGCGGAGCGTCAAGGATTGAGGAGCGCGCTCAGGTTGTCCTGTCGTTATTACCTGCGTGGCGCTTGATCAATTTTTTTAGCTTGTGAGAGGCTGATTTTTTATTTGCCAAAATCAATGGTTATAACGAGCTACTACGAGACGGGGGCGAAGCACGGAAACCCACAGAGCATGAATAACTACGCGAACATCCTCAGCGGCGAAGATCGCCGCAAGTGGCTAGAGCTCGCCGCAAGTGGCTAGAGCTCGCCGCGAAGCTCGGTTCCACGGCCGCGGCGTTGAAGTTCTAGGGGCCTCCATCACCAAAAGATGGCGTACAGGGAGAGCAGGAGCGCTACGCCCGCGAGCGCAATAGAGGCCGTGAGCGCGCGCGTGAGCTCTCTCCGCTCCGCCAACCTCGCGGCGCGCTCCTCGCTGAGGTCGCGCTGGAGGCGCTTCTCCTGCGCCGCGAGCTCCGCGGTGAGGCGCGCGGTGAGCGCTGCCTGCGCCTCGCTGAGGCCCTTCACGCGCGCTTGCTGCTCCGCCTCTAGGGCCCTTCGCAGGGTGCTCAAGTTCCCATCGAGCCCACGCGCCCAACCCGCGAGCCCCTCGCGGCTCGCGCTCATCGCCGCGACCCCCTCTGAGGCGCTGCGCTGCGCCTCGCTCAAGCGCTGCTCCATCTCGGCGTGCTGCTTGTTGAGGGCGGCGGTGAGGGCCTGAGCGCCGCGCTGGCTCTCCCGCAGGGCCGTGATGAGCGGCGCGCTGAGCTCGTCATGGCGCGCATGGAGTGCGCGGCGCTCCTCATCCGCCTTGAGCCGATATACGTCAAACAGCCCAAGCAGCTCCTTGTGTGCTCCTTGAGTGAGCGCCAGGAGGTCGCGCCGCGCGCTCGCCAAGAGCTCATCGTGCGCCCGCTCGCGAGCCGCCAGCTCACCCTTGAGGGACTCCACAAGCGCGCTGAGCTCATCATCATCCAACCACTTCATACGATAGACCCTTTCACGCGAGGTGAGTGAGCAGAGGGGGCGCGCGCGGCGTCGCGGAGCGCGCGCACTAGAGCGCGGCTCGCCTGAGCGCGCAGGTCAGCGCGGGTCGCCTCGGCGCGCTCGACGCGCGTCTCCGCCCAGAGGGCCTGCGCGCGGAGGGCGCTACTCTGCTCGTCGCCGATGTGCGCGGCGAGCTCAGCGGGCTCTAAGGCTAACAGCGACGAAGCGGAGAGGACGCGCAGCGCACGCGCGCGCTCGAGCTCCGTGACCGCGGCGCGCGACACAAGCGCCAGCAAGCGACGGCGGCGAGGCGCGAGGTCTGTGGCCGCGACTCCCTGCTCCTCCTCAATGGCCAAGAGGGACGCGTTGAGGAAGATGTCCTCAGGGCGCGCCTCGAGCGCGAGGCGCGTGCGCCCCGCCGCGGTGCTGAGCGCCTCAGCCTGAGCCTCAGCCCGCGCCTTGGCCTGCTCGGCCTGCGCCTCATCATCCGTGAGGAGCGCGCTGAGCGACATGACGTGCTCAAGGAGCCCACGCACATCCTCAGCGCGGGGAGGAGCGCCACCAAAGCCACGCTGGAGGGCATCTTCGAGCGACCGCAGCCAGGTCGTCTTTTGTTGATCGAGTTTGAGGCGGCGCTGAGAGCGCTCGGCCTCCAAGAGGGCGCTGAGGGGCGTGACCTCACAGCGATCGCAGCGCCCACAGCCCCCGGTGAAGGCGTCATCGGAGCCGAGGAGGTTGAGCAGGCTTTGAGTGCGACACTCAGCCGTTGTAGCGTAGTGCTCATGGTTGCTCAGCATCTGCCAGCGCTGCTTCACGACGACCTGATCCATGACCAAGATCAGCCGCTTCAGCGCCGCGTGGATCACACGGCGCGCGCGCTCAAGAGGCGTTTGCGCCTCTCCCGCCTTGCCCTGCGACGCCTCACTCGCGTCCCGCTGCGCCTCAGCGAGATGCGCGCGCGCCTCCTGCGTGAGCTCAGCGCCCCTGAGGGGGATGAGGGTTAAGAGGTGACGCTCTAGGTTCAACCAGAGGCGCTGCTCTTGAAACTCGATGCCCTGCACAACCCAGGCGCCCTGCCTGCCCTTATAACTCTTGAGATAACTCCCCACCACCCCTAGGCGCATGAGGCGATAGAGGAGGTGCTCAAGCTGTATCTGCTCCTGCTGCTCCTCACGCGTCACCTCTCCGCTCTTGACGGTGAGGCGGAGGACGTCACCCGAGTCTCGCCGGCGGCTGATGCGCTGCTGCCACAGGGCGGCGGCGCTCTCGGCCTCCTCGATGGAGGCCGAGAGCGCATGGCGCAGCCCCTCCTCGATCAGCAGCCCGAGGTCGTGCGCGCGCTCCCACCGCGCGGACTGCTTGGGGGCGAGGCGAGAGAGCTGAGCGCGCAGACCCTCAAGCGAGACGCGCGCGGGCGTGATAAAGATGTGTTCGCTCTTGAAGTTGAAGCTCCTCACCACCCCGAGGCGCGCCAGCAGCTCAAGCGAGCGCCGCGCGACCTCAACGTGGAGCCCCACGCGCTCTAGCGCGATCGGGAGCGCAAAGCGCTCACCGGCCAGCAGCTCAGGCCCCTTGTCGCTCCAGAGGCCCTCAAAGAGAGCCGCGACCTCCGAGAAGAGCAGCGCAGGCGGCTTGGCCTCTTGATGCATCAAGAAGGCCTGAACGCCATAGTCACACTCATCGCGCAGGCCATACGGGCAGCGCGCGCCTGGGCGCTCGCCGTCTTGACGCGCCGCGTCACGATCAACGCAAGGGGGGGCGCCGTACGGGTGCTCTCGCGCGCAGTCAGGGCGGCGAGGGGTGTGGAGGAGCACCCCAGCGGCCGCCGCGCGGTCGCGCCCCGCGCGCCCCACCTCTTGGTAGTAGCCCTCCACGGAGCCCGCCAGCGTCATGTGCAAGACATAGCGCACGGTCTGCTTGTCAATGCCCATCCCGAAGCCCTTGGTGGCCACCATCAGCGCCGCATCGCCGCTGATGAAGCGCGCTTGGTGAAGGTGCTTGTTGTCAACGTTCTGATGTCGATGCTCATCCACCCGAGACGTGTACTCTGCCACGATGCGGTGCACATCATCAGGGGGCGCGCCCTCTCGCGTGAGCAAATCGCGTATGAGCGGCGCGAGCTCCGCAACGCGGAGGAGGCGGCGGCTCTGGCCTGCGCGCCCATAAGGAGTGAAGAGCAACCCTCCATGCGCGAAGCGCTTTCGCCCCGCGCGCTCCTCTTGAGCGTGGAGCCCGTGCAGTTCCTTGAAAGAAGACCACAGCCCTGTGGTGGGCGCGGGGGGGGGCAGGCCACGCTCTGCGGTAAACATCATCGGGAGCGTCTTGCTCCAGAGGCGCTGAAGGGCCCCTTGGCGCTCAGCGTCATCGTGGCAGGTGATCACATGAAAGCTGAGCTCAGGGCGCCAGAAGGCGCGCGGGCGGACCACCGTGTGCTCCTCTAGCTCAAAGAGGCGGAGGAGGTCAGCGCGGAGGTGCGCGGAGGCGGTGGCGGTGAGGAGGGCCACGGGGAGAGGAGGGGCGTTAGGGGGCCTGAGGGAGAGGCGCGCGCTCGGGGTTGAGAGGTACGAGGGGCGAAATCCATGCCCCCACTCGCTCGCGATGTGCGCCTCATCCAACACAAGGGCGCTCACCATGAGGGTGCCGTCGCGCGTCAGGCGCGTGAGCTCGCTCATGAACTCGAGCGTCTGGAGTCGCTCGGGAGACACATAGAGCATCGTGACCCCGCGCAGCGCGAGGGCCTCAAGCGGACGGCCCTTTTCATCGGGGCTGCTATCCCCAGTGACGCCAAAGGCCCCAGGGAGGCGCGCGGCCTTGAGGCCATCGAGCTGATCGTTGATGAGCGAGATGAGAGGGCTCACCACGAGGGTGACGCCGCCGCTGAGGAGCGCGGGGAGCTGAAAGCAGAGGCTCTTGCCGGCCCCCGTGGGGAGCACGCCGAGGACGCTCTCGCCCGCGAGGAGCCGTGAGATGATCTCCCACTGCCCTGCGCGCAGGGCGCTGTGGCCAAAGAAGCGCGTGAGCAGGAGCTCAACGGGCGCGCGCTCCGCCCGAGGGAAGCGCAGCGGGGGGGCTGTGGGCGCCTGCGCGGAGACGCGCGCGAGGGCGGCGCGCTCGCCCAAGAGCGGCAGCAAAGCACCGCGCCGCGCGCTCCAGCCGCCGAGGGCGATCGCCTCATCACGCGAGATGGGCTCAGCGCGCACCCAGGTGTACGAGGCGAGCCAAGAGGCGTCTCCTGCGTCGCCGGGCGCTCCCGTTGAGCGCGCGGTGGCCCCGAGGCGCCAGGTGGCCCGCGGGGCGGGGAGGTCCTCGACGCGCTCGAACAGGCTCACGCGCGCTGAGCAGCTGACGTCCGCGCTGAGGCTGATTTCAACCCGCCACGTCGTCACCCCCGCGCGCGTCTCCGGCTGCGGGAGCAGCTTGAGGGCGGGGGCCAGCTGCGCGAAGGCGTCGCGCTCCGAGGCGCGGGGGGCCCAGGTGATGAGGTCACATGAGGTCCAAGATGGGTCACGCCCAATCAATTTCGCCGCCGCTGACTCCACGAGGAGCCCGTCGACCCACCCGAGCAAAACGGCCCAAGCGTGCGAGGACTCAAGGCAGATGGGGCGCGCGCTGATATCTCCCCTCACGAGAGCGTTGAGCGCGAGGCGCTGGCCAACGGAGAAGAGCGCGCTCCACGCCCCCTCAAGGGGCTCCTCGAGGTGGGCGACGGGCGCTGGCGGCGAGGGGGGCGCGACGGGGAGCGCGGGGAGGAGCGGAGCGAGGAAGGCTCCAAGCTTCTCTTGAGCCGCGTGTGGGCGCTCGAGGCAGTCGAGGGCCGTGAGGTGTAGCGTGTGACTGTAACGTTGCCGCTCAGCGTTGTTTCGGTCGGTGAGCCTCTGAAATTCTTCTTGGGTGACGTTCCCTTCTGCGTGATATCTGTGACCATCAATCTCGATAGCCGCCTCACCCTCGCGAGTGATCAACACAAAATCGCTCCGCCCGCCGCCCTGGCTTGTGATGAACTCCACCTGGCTGTGGAGCAAGGAGAGCGCCCATTCGCCTAAGAGCGGCACAAAGACCTGTTCAAGGAACGCCTCCTCCGCCGGGCTCTCGAGGCGGTTGCGGGCGCGCCACGCTTGGAGCGAGACGGGAGGAGGGGCGAGGTCGGGCAAGAGGCGCTCAAGTGTGAGCTTTTCGGGCTCCTTGACACGGATGTGGCGCCCTTCCCAGCTAATCAGTTTGGGGTGCAGCGCCTGGAGCGCGCTGAGGGCGGCGCGCGTGAGGGGGGCGGGGAGGGTTGCCTGCTCCACGGGGGCGCAGAGGCGACGGGCGAGGCTGATGCTCTCTGTGATGCCCTCTCTAATGCCCTCTCTAATGCCCTCTCTGATGCCCTCTGTGACGCCCTCAGGATACTTAACTGAGGAGGGGTCATCGAGCGGCGTGAGCGCGATGAGGAGGCGCTGGTTTGGGGTGAGCGGCGAGAGCGGGGCGAGCCACTCTTCGGTGGAGGGGGCTTGGGGCTCCGTTGGTGCTTGCCGCTGTATTGATGTCACTGGTTGGTCTCTGTGTTTGCGATCTTGGTGTGGAGATCATGCCATTATAGGCGATTTTTGAACACAGAGGTAGATGATCTTTGCTTGGGTCACCTTAGTTGTTTTTTGAAGGCATTGAGAACGCCTAAGCACGACCTTCGATGCGGAGAAGGTTCAGCGCAGAGAGTGAACTATCAGCGAGGTGTTCTTGGCCCTTTGCGTCAAGGACCGAGTGTGAGTTAGCCCCGTGTACTATTTGGCGTCTCGGAACAAAAAACCAATCTTAAACTTAAATGTATCGAAGCGTCGCATCATGCTGCAATAGTATCACTCTCATTCTGATTGTGTGGTTCAGGCGTGACTGGTAAGATGTGAGTAATGGTGACCAGATTCTGCTCGCCATTAACAACAAAAAACTCGACGCTTAACAACATGAAGGTAGTCTTAGACAAGAAGTCGACAGAATATGTGCCTGTGCAGATATTTTTAATTTTACTGAGAATGTCACCTATTCAATCCTACTATGATTCAGCAAATTAAGTAAATAAAATCGGCATCAAAATCAAAAAACATCCAGCGCCTCCTCCCCGCTCACCTGCCGGATGTTCCCATCCAGCGTATCCAGCTCCTTCTGCGTCAGCTCCACCTTAGGCGAAAACAGCCGCTGGTGCGCCAAATCCACCACCCGCAGCGCCGCGTCAGGCTCCATCCGCTCCTCCTCCTCACGGCGCCCCGCGCCCTCCTCCGCGCCCTCCCCCGCGCCCTCCCCCGTGTCGGGCAGGCGCTCCCGATCCTGCGCCACCCGGAGCGCCTCCCCCCGCCCCCCC